>JAXDHW010000209.1:0-3751 GCA_034664365.1 Thermoleophilaceae bacterium | reverse complement strand
GGGCAGGTGCCACAGCAGCTCACGCCGCCGGTGTTGCGCGGGATCGGGCCGTTCGACGCCCCGATCGCGTCGGCGCCGTCGCGGCAGAGCTCCGCGTTGCGTCCCGCCCGGGCGGGGTCGACCGGTGTGACCGCGAGATCGCGCTCGAGCGCCTCGAAGTCGGCCGACAGGTCGATGGCCCAGGGGACGCCGTGGTCGTCGCGCCAGCGGCGGAGCACGTCGTCCGGCGCGCGGAAGCAGGTGCCCGAGTTGATGACCGTGGTGCCGCCGACCGCCCGGCCCACGGGTAGCGCGATCGGCGGGCGGCCGTCGCAGGCCGTCAGCCCGCCGTCGCGGTAGAGCGTCGTGAGCGCGTCGATCGGGTCACGCGAGTAGGTGAGCGCGTCGTGGTACTCGCCCTCCTCGAGCACGATCACCTCGAGCCCGGCCTCGGCGAGCACGCGGGCCGCGGCTGCGCCCCCGGCACCGGAGCCGACCACCACCACGTCGCACCTCTCGACCTCGTCTTCGGGCGGCGCGAGGGCGGCGCGGTCGAGGTGCGGGGGGAGCGGGGGCGGCGTGGCTCCCGGCCCGAGCTCGCAGCGCGGCACCGACCCAACCACGGTCTGCACCTCGGGCGCCCGCGCGTAGGAGATCCCGCACAGCGACTTGAGCAGCAGCACGAGGCTGCGGAGCTGCATCGAGCCGCTCGATTCCAGCTGCTCGATGCGCCGGGTCCGGCGTTCGAGCGACATGCGCGAGAACGAGGGGATCGAGGAGCGCTCGAGCACCCGCAGGGCGAGCCGGGTGATGCCGCGCATGCGCCGGGGGGCGACCTCGAGCACCCGGAGCGCGCCGTCGACCACGGGAATCCCGCCGTTCGATTCGGCCGCCGGGAGGGGACCGCCCGGTGGGATCAGCGCCTGCGCGAACGCGCGGAGCGTTACGAGTTCAGGCGCCGCGAGGCCCCGGGCGCTCCTTCAGACGGGGACCCGCGCCTCCACCTCCTCGGTCCGGCCGAGAAGCGCCCAGCAGCCGAGGGCCACGAGGATGAGACTCGCGTCGACGACGAAGTTGGCGAGGTAGATGAAGACCTCGCGGTCGAAGACGAAGAACGCGCCCGCCGCGAAGGACGAGGCCGTCTTGCCGGCGGCGAGCACGAGCAGCATCGGCCGGTAGCGGCGCGGGTCCATCGAGATGACCACGGCCAGGCCGGTGATCACCGTCATGTACGCGAAGCCGAGGGCGAGCCAGAACTTCTCCTCGGTCGGCGGCCCGGCGGGGAAGGTGCCGAACCAGTCGCCGACGTCGTCCAGCGTCCCGATCACCCCGTCGGGCGTCGAGATGAACAGGATCCCGACGACCGCGAACGTGACGGCCAACCCCCGCATCGTGAGCACCACGGCGCGCTCCGCACCCCTCGGCGACATCGCCTGCATCGTACCCCTGCGGGCGCCTACCTAGAATCGACCGCCGTGATCGACCGCGAACAAGTGCTCCACGTCGCCCGCCTCGCACGGCTCCGACTGAGCGACGACGAGGTCGAGCGGATGTCCGGCGAGCTGTCCGGGATCCTCGACCACATCGCGAAGATCGGGGAGCTCGACCTCGAGGGTGTCGAGCCCACGTCGCACGTGATTCAGGTCGAGAACGTGCTCCGCCCGGACGAGCCGCGACCGAGCCTGCCGCGCGATCGCGCGCTCGAGCAGGCGCCCGAGCCCGCGGCAGGCGGCTTCGCGGTTCCCAGTCCGGGCGGCTCGTGAGCCAGCTGCTCGACCTCACGGCGGCGCAGGCCGCGGGTGCCATCCGCGCCGGCGAGACGTCCGCGGCCGAGGTATTCGAGGCGTACCGGGAGCGCGCGCGGGGCGACGAGCTCAATGCGTTCCTGTGGGTGTCCGAGGACGCGCCGCCTCCCGTCGACGCCGACGCGCCGCTCGGCGGGGTTCCCCTGGCGGTGAAGGACCTCTTCTGCGTCGAGGGCGTGCCGAGCGCCGCGGGCTCGCGCATCCTCGAGGGCTACCGGCCGCCGTACACCGCCACGGCGGTGGAGCGGCTGAACGCCGCCGGCGCGCCGACCCTCGGCAAGACCAACATGGACGAGTTCGCGATGGGCTCGTCGAACGAGAACTCGGGCTACGGGCCGGTGCTCAACCCGTGGGACAGGGAGCGAGTGCCGGGCGGGTCCTCGGGTGGCTCGGCTGCGGCCGTCGCCGCAGGGCTCGCCCCGTGGGCGATCGGTACCGACACCGGCGGCTCGATCCGCCAGCCCGCGGCGCTCTGCGGGATCGTGGGGCTCAAGCCCACCTACGGCGCGGTTTCGCGCTACGGGATGATCGCCTTCGCCTCGTCGCTCGACCAGTGCGGGCCGCTCACCCGCGACGTGACCGACGCGGCGCTCCTCTTCCGCCACATGGTCGGGCGCGACCCATGCGACTCCACGTCGCTCGACTTCCCCGAGCCGGTGGTGCTGCCTAGCGCCGAGCGGCTCGAGGGCGTGCGGATCGGCGTGCCGCCGGAGCTCTCGGGCGAGGGCATCGAGCCCGGCGTGCGCGAGGTGTTCGAGCGCACGATCGCGCTCGTCGAGGAGCTGGGCGGCCGGATCGAGGAGGTGGCGCTGCCGCACTCCCCGCACGGGATCTCCGCGTACTACGTGCTCGCGCCGGCCGAGGCGAGCGCGAACCTTGCGCGCTACGACGGCGTCCGCTACGGACCGCGGCGCGGGGACGGCGACCTGACGGCGATGTACGAGGAGACGCGCGCGGCCGGCTTCGGGCCGGAGGTCAAGCGGCGGATCATGCTCGGCACCTACGCGCTGTCGTCCGGCTACTACGAGGCGTACTACGGCCGCGCCCAGCGCGTGCGGACCAAGATCGCCGACGACTTCCGGTCGGCGTTCGAGCAGGTCGACCTGATCCTCACCCCGACGTCGCCGACGGTGGCGTTCCGGCTCGGCGAGCGAACGGACGACCCGCTCGCGATGTACCTGTCGGACTACTGCACCGTGCCGATGCCGCTCGCCGGCATCCCGGCCATCTCGCTCCCCGGCGGCCTCTCGGACGGCCTGCCGGTGGGGATCCAGCTCGCGGGCCCCGCGTTCAGCGAGAACCGCATCCTCGACGTCGCGTACGCGCTCGAGCAGGCGATCGGCTTCGACGGGAGCGGTCCGCGTGGCTGAGCCGGTCGCCGACCGCCACTACGAGCCGGTCATCGGGCTCGAGATCCACGTCCAGCTCTCGACGCGGACGAAGATGTTCTGCGGCTGTGCGCTGTCGTTCGGCGAGGAGCCCAACACGCGCACGTGCCCGATCTGCCTGGGCCACCCCGGGACGCTGCCGGTGACCAACGCGGAGGCCGTCCACTATGGCCTCGTGATCGCCCTGGCGCTCGAGTGCGAGGTGGCCCCGCGGTCGATCTTCCACCGCAAGAACTACTTCTATCCCGACCTGCCCAAGGGCTACCAGATCTCCCAGTACGACATCCCGCTGGGGAGCCACGGCCGGCTCGGCGACGTGCGCGTCCACCGGGTGCACCTGGAGGAGGACGCCGCCAAGCTGGTGCACGCGGGCAGCTCGGGGCGGATCCACGGCGCGGAGGCGAGCGTGGTCGACTTCAACCGCGGCGGCACTCCGCTCGTGGAGATCGTGAGCGAGCCGGACCTGCGCTCGGCGGAGGAGGCGGCGGACTGGGCGCGCCTGCTGCGGGCGACGCTGAAGTCGACCGGCGTGTCGGACGTGAACATGGAGGAGGGGTCGCTTCGGGTCGACGCGAACGT
>JAXDHW010000196.1:0-2948 GCA_034664365.1 Thermoleophilaceae bacterium | reverse complement strand
CGCTACTGCGTCGCGTCGGAGAGCTGCGCGTTCGACATCATCGGCGCCGAGCTCCTGCGCGAGGTGCAGCCGGGCGAGCTGGTCGGGCTCGGCGAGCGCGGGATCGAGCTGCGCCAGGTCGTGGAGTCGGAGCGGCGCGCCTTCTGCGTCTTCGAGCACATCTACTTCGCGCGTCCCGATTCCAAGCTCGAGGACAAGCGCGTGCAGGTGTCGCGCGAGCGGATGGGTGAGATCCTCTGGCGCGAGTCGCCGGTCCAGGCCGACCTGGTGATCGCCGTGCCGGACTCCGGCAGCCCCGCCGCCAACGGGTTCGCGAAGGCGTCGGCGCTCCCGCAGGGCGACGGCCTGATCAAGAACCGCTACGTGGCGCGCACCTTCATCCAGCCGGGCCAGGAGCTGCGCAAGCACGGCCTGCGGATGAAGTTCAACCCGCTGCCCGAGATCGTCGGCGGCAAGCGGATCGTGGTGGTCGACGACTCGATCGTCCGCGGCAACACCACGCGCCAGATCATCGGGATGCTCCGTGACGCCGGCGCGTCGGAGGTGCACCTGCGGATCTCGGCACCGCCGATCCGCCACCCATGCCACTACGGGATCGACATGTCGACCCGCCAGGAGATGATCGCCCACGACCGCACGGTCGAGGAGGTCGCGCGCGAGCTCGGCGCCGACTCGCTTGCGTATCTTTCGCTGGAGGGGCTCTATGAGGCAATCGGGTCCACCCGCGAAACCCACTGCGACGCCTGCTTCACAGGCGAGTATCCCCTCGAGCGCACCGAGCAGCACCGCGGCAAGAACGCGCTCGAGGAGCTCGCCGTCGTCCGCGCCTAGCTGGCCGCCGCCAGGGTCGCGGCTTCCGCGGCTCGTGCAGGCGGCGCGCTTCGTGCGCCAGCCGCTCTCGTTCCTGGCGTCCGAGTGGCGCCGGCAGGGCGACCTGTTCTCGATCCGGCTGCCGATGTTCGGCGAGCTCACGTACGTGGCGGACCCCGAGGCGCTGCGCGAGATCTTCAGCGGGGACCCGACCCGCTTCAACGCCGGCGAGGGGAACGCGGAGCCGCTCGGACCCCTGCTGGGGCAGAACTCGCTGTTGACCCTGGACGGCGACGCGCACATGGCGCAGCGGAAGCTCCTGCTCCCGCCCTTCCACGGCGAGCGAATCGGACGCTACGCGGACACGATGCGCGCGGCGGCGGAGCGCGAGCTCGCGAGCTGGCCGGTGGGGCGGCCGTTCCCGCTCCGGCCGGCGATGCAGCGGGTGACGCTCGAGGTGATCCTGCGCACGGTGTTCGGCCTGACGGCGCGCGACCGGATCGGCGCCTTCGAGCGCGCGATCGTCCGGATGGCCGCGGTGAGCAACATGATCCTGTGGGCGCCGTGGCTGCGGCGCGACCTCGGCCGGGCCAGCCCGTGGGTGCGGTTCCTGAGGGCGCGCCGCACGGTCGACGACCTGATCTACGAGGAGATCCGGGTGCGCCGGGCCGACGGAGACTTCGAGTCGCGCGACGACGTGCTGTCGCTGCTGCTCCAGGCGCGGCACGAGAGCGGCGAGCCGATGAGCGAGGTCGAGCTCCGCGACGAGCTGATGACCGTCGTGGGCGCCGGGCACGAGACCACGGCCACGGCGCTGTGCTGGGCGTTCGAGCTGCTCGGGCGGAACCCGCGCGTGGAGGCGCGGCTGCGGGAGGAGCTGGCCTCGTCCGGCGGCGGCGACGAGTACCTCGACGCGGTGATGAAGGAGACGCTGCGGATCCGCCCCGTGGTGGTGGACGTGGTGCGCAAGCTCCAGCGGGACGAGGAGATCGCCGGTCACCTCATCCCCGCCGGCACGTGGCTGGTCCCGGCGATCGCAGTCGTTCATCAGCGTCCCGACCTCTACCCCGACCCGCACGAGTTCCGGCCGGAGCGCTTCCTCGACGGCCAGCCCGAGCCGTACACGTGGATCCCGTTCGGAGGCGGCGTGCGCCGCTGCATCGGCGCGTCCTTCGCGCAGATGGAGATCAAGGTGATCCTGCGCGCGTTGCTGCTGGGCGGGCGCTACAGGCCGGCGTCGGCGCGGCCGGAGGTGCCGCGCGCGAAGCACGTGACGGTGGTGCCCTCGCGCGGGGCGCGGGTGGTGCTGGAGGAGCGGCTGGCGCCGGGACGTGTGACAACTCCCGCACCGGCCGTGACAACTCCGTAACGACCGGCGATTTCCCGCCCACTCCCGCCGAGCTGCGCTGTACCGTCACTGGCGTGGACCTCGACCGCGCCCTTCACGAGCATTTCGGCTTCCGGGCCTTCCGCCCCGGGCAGCGCGAGGCGTGCGAGGCCGCGCTCGCGGATCGCGACGTCCTGGTCGTGATGCCCACCGGGTCCGGCAAGTCCCTCTGCTATCAGCTGCCCGGCCTTCTGCGAGACGACCTGACGCTGGTCGTCTCGCCGCTCGTCGCGCTCATGCAGGACCAGGTCGACGCGCTGCGCGCGCGTGGCGTGGGGGATCGGGTGGGCGTGGTCAACGCGCAGCGCGACGCCGCCGACAACTCGGCCACGATCGACGCCGCGGCGCGCGGCGAGATCAAGCTGCTCTACGTCGCGCCGGAGCGCTTCTCCTCGCCGGGGTTCGTGGAGCGGCTGTCGTCGGCGCGGCTCGGGCTCTTCGTGGTCGACGAGGCGCACTGCGTCTCGCAGTGGGGGCACGACTTCCGGCCGGACTACTTCCGGCTGGCCGACGCGGCCCGGCGGGTCGGGGCGCGGGCGATCGTGGCCTCCACCGCCACGGCCACTCCGAGGGTGGCCAACGACATCGTGCGGCGGCTGGCGCTGCGCGATCCGCTGCGGGTGGCCACCGGGTTCGACCGGCCCAACCTCTCGTTCGGCGTCGCGCGGCCGGCGGCGCACGAGAAGCACGCCCTGCTCGTGCAGGCGCTACGGGCAGACGACGCGCTGCCGGCGATCGTCTACGCGGGCAC
>JAXDHW010000176.1:0-2826 GCA_034664365.1 Thermoleophilaceae bacterium | reverse complement strand
GCCCTCGGCGCCGGTCCAGTTGCCGAGGGTCGGGGCGACGGAGTACTTCCAGGTCCCGCCCGGAACCGCGGTCTCGGTGCACGTGAGGGCCGAGATCGTGCCGGAGCAGCCGCTGCCGATCGTCTGGACGTTGCCGATCGTGTCGTAGCGCTTGACCACGTAGCTCGCGATCGCACCGCCGCCCGGCATCGTGCTCGCGGCCCACGAGACGGTCACCGAACGGTTGGACACCGACGCGGTCGGCGTGCTCCCCGCCGGCATCGATACGGCCTTCACGTAGTGCGACCCGGCCCCGGCGCCGCTCCAAGTGGCGTTCGCCGCGGTGACCGGAGTCACCGCGGCGATCGCAATCGCTATGAGGACGGTGCGGGGAGCAAGCACCCCGTCACTACTCCCAGAGGGTGCTAGCTCGTACCCGTGAGCGTCACGGGGATCGTGAAGGTCGCGCCCTGGCACGCGTTGAGCGAGGCGTTGGACATGGCCGCCGCGCCCGTCAGCGTGCTCTGCAGGACGCCGTCAACCCCACCGCTCTTCGCGGGGATCACGAGCGACAGGCTGCTCTGGTTCGTGAAGGTCACGCCCGTGGTGGTGCAGCCCGAGTGGCCCGCGTCGGCGGCGATGGTGCCGTTGCCCGTGATCGCGGTGACGGTCACCGGGTACGGGTTGGGGTTGTCGAGCTTGATCAGCACGTCGCCCGTGACGCCCGGGTAGAGCGTGGCGGTCGTGCTGGCGGAGACGTCGACGGTCGAGATCGCCTGCGAAGTTCCGGCCTTGGCATAGGCGTTACCCGTGCCGTTGGTGGTCCAGGCCGCGTAGACGAGGCCCACAGCCGCCATGACCGCAACAAGCACGGCTACGGCAAGCTTGCGATTGATGACGCGTTTGCGCATGTAAGCCTCCATGCGGACCTGTCCAGGGCCCGCGTTCCAGGGTCAGCAGCCTGACCTACATCGGCGCCACTAAGCGGGCGCTTTAGTACCCGAATGGAAATGGAGCCGCCGTCCTGGGGGACGGCGGCTCGCTGCTGACCTAGGAGGCTGGACATGCGCTCCACCGACCTGATCGGGCTTGCGGGCGCCCGCGTTATACCCCGAACCGGTGGTTGGTCGCGAGTTCTTTAGTGCGAGCTACGGGTTCGCGAGGTGAGGCATGCGCTCTCCGCGGAGGCCGGCGAGCAGGTTGTCGACCGCCATCGACGCCATGAGCTCGCGCGTCCGCCGCGAGGCCGAGCCGATGTGGGGCGTGACCAGCGCCAGGTCCAGCAGCGGATGCCCCGCGGGCAGCGGCTCGGGGTCGGTGACGTCGAGGGCCGCGGCCGCGATCCATCCCTCGCGCAGCGCCCGCACGAGCGCGTCGGTTTCGACGACCTCCCCACGCGACGTGTTGACGAGCAGCGCGGTCGGCTTCATCAGGCGCAGCTCCCGCTCCCCGATCAGCCCGCGCGTGTCGTCGCGGAGCGGCACGTGGAGGGACACGAAGTCGGCGCGGCCGAGAAGCTCGTCGAGCGAGAGCTCGCCGGTGTGGATCACCTCCATGCCGAAGCCCGCGCCGCGGCGCGCCACGGCCGAGCCGATTCGGCCCATGCCGACGATCCCGAGCGTGGCCCCGTGCACCTCCTCCCCGAGATAGCCGCCCGGGTCCCAGACCTCGTAGCGCCCCGCCCGCGCGTCGCGCTCGCCCTCGGCGATACGGCGAGCGGCGGCGATGAGGAGCCCAAACGCCAGGTCGGCGGTCGTGTCGGTCAGGACCCCCGGCGTGTGGCCCACCTGGATCCCGCGGGCGCTGCAGGCGGCGAGGTCCACGTTGTCGACCCCGACGGCCATGACCGAGACCGCGCGCAGGGCGGGCGCCGCGCCGAGCAGCGCCGCGTCGATGCGGTCGGTGAGCAGGCAGAGCAGCCCCTCCGCCTCCGAACATGCGGCGTGGAGGTCGGCCGGGGCGGGGGGCAACCTCCCCGGCCATACCTCCACGTCGTGCTCTCCTCGCAGGCGGGCCAGCGCGTCACCCGGAACTTCGCGGGTGACGAAGCAGCGCGCCAGGAGCTACTAAGCCTCTGAGCCCGCGGTCGCCGCGGCCAGCTCCTCGTGCCGGCCCTCGCAGAACTCCTCGATGATCTTCTCGTTGAACGCCGGCAGATCGTCCGGCTTGCGACTCGTGGTGAGGCCCTTGTCGACCACGACCTCCTCGTCGACCCACTTCGCGCCGGCGTTCTTCAGGTCGGTCTTGAGGCTCGGCCACGAGGTCAGCTCGAGGCCATCGACCACGCCCGCCTCGATCAGGGTCCACGGCGCGTGGCAGATCGCCCCCACCGGCTTGCCGGCCTCGAAGAACGCGCGAACGAACGCCACGGCGTCGCCGTCGGTCCGCAGGTGGTCCGGGTTGGCCACCCCGCCGGGCAGGACAAGGCCGTCGTAGTCGGACGCGTCCGCGTCGCCGACCGTCTTGTCGACCTCGAACGTGTCGGCCTTGTCGAGGTGCTCGAAGCCCTGGATCTGCCCGCTCTCGAGCGAGATCAGGTGCGTGTCCGCGCCCTCCCCCTCGACCGCCCTGCGCGGCTCGGTCAACTCCACCTGCTCCACGCCGTCGGTCGCCAGGAAGGCGATCGTCTTGCCGTCGAGCTTGCCCATCTCTACCGCCTCCTCAGAATCTCTCCCCTAATAGGTACCGGGTCGGGGAGGCTCCAAACGCGCGGATCAGACCGGCTGCGCCAACCCGCTCAGGGGGATTCCTCGGCGATGTCGAGCCGCGAGCGGAGCCCGGTGGTCTCGAGGATGCGCCGCGGGGCACCGCTGCCGGGGACGATCGTCACGCGCCGGCCGGCCTTCT
>JAXDHW010000107.1:0-2901 GCA_034664365.1 Thermoleophilaceae bacterium | reverse complement strand
ACCTTCGTCGTCTCGCTGCGACTCGGCGATCCGGCCACGATGGACCCGATCGCGCGGCGGCTCGAGAGCTACCCCACGCTGCGCTTCAAGCTCGACCCCACGACCGCGTGGACCGACGAGCTGATCGCGGAGCTCGTGGCCACCGGTGCGGTCGACTCGGTCGACTTCAAGGGCCACTACAAGGGGACGGTGGTGGATCAGCCGCCTGACCCCGACCTCTACCGGCGCGTGGTCGAGGCGTTCCCGGACGCGTGGATCGAGGATCCGGCGCTGACGGACGAGACCGACCCGATCCTCGAGCCGCACCGCGACCGGATCACGTGGGACGCCCCGATCCACTCGGTCGCGGACATCGAGGCGCTGCCGTTCCCGCCGCGGATGGTCAACATCAAGCCGTCCCGGCTCGGGCCGCTGCGCGAGCTGTGCGCCGCGTACGACTACTGCGAGGAGCACGGCATCGGCGCCTACGGCGGCGGGCAGTTCGAGCTCGGCCCCGGACGCGGCCACATCCAGTACCTGGCGTCGCTCTTCCACCCGGACACGCCCAACGACGTGGCGCCGGGGGACTACAACAGCCCCGAGCCGCCGGCCGGCCTGCCCGCCAGCCCGCTCGACCCGCTGATCGAGCCGGTCGGCTTCCGCTGGGCCGCTCCGACCGGCTGATAGCGTCCGCCGCGGTGCCCACCGACCGCTTCGTAGCCGCCCTCAACGAGCAGATCGCGAACGAGTTCGCCGCCGCGCAGCAGTACGTGGCGATCGCCGTCGCCTACGAGGCCCAGACGCTCCCGCGGATGGCCGCGTTCTTCTACCAGCAGTCGCTCGAGGAGCGCAACCACGCGCTGATGATGGTCCGCTACCTGCTCGACGTGGACGCGCGCGTGGAGGTCCCGGGCGTGACCGCACCCCAGACCGACTTCATCGACTGCGTCAGCCCCGTTGCTCTCGCGCTCGACCAGGAGAAGCGCGTGGGCGAGGAGATCTTCAACCTCATGAAGATTGCGCGCGAGGACGCGGACTACGCGAGCGAGCAGTTCGTCCAGTGGTTCGTGAAGGAGCAGGTCGAGGAGGTGGCGTCGATGTCGTCGCTCCACGACGTCGTGGCCCGCGCGAAGGACCAGCCGCTGCTCGCCGAGGACTACCTGGCCCGCGAGACGACCGGCAGCCAGCGCGACGACCCGACGGCGCCGGGCGTGGCCGGCGGCGCCCTCTAGCTCGCCGGAACCCGCTCCGCCGCTACTTCGACACGTCCACCGTCAGCACGCGCCGCTCCCGCGGCTTGCCACGGAAGACGTGCTGGAAGATCACGGTCTCGGTGCCGGTGGCGCTGGCGCGGAAGGTGAAGCGCTTTGTGCCCGACTGGCCCGCACGGTTCTCGTCGGGATAGAAGGTCGTGATCGCCGGCGCCGTGAGTATCGAGCGCTCGAGCCGCGGGATCATGACCCAGTCGAAGCCCACGCCGCTGTTGACGACGAACTCGATCCGGAACTCGTCGCCCTTCTTCACGTGGAGCGTGCCGTGGGGGTTCTTGAAGGCATTGCTCGCCCCGCCGCTGCAGCCGGCGACCAGGAGGAGCGCCGCCAGCACCAGCCCGAGCGCGCGTCTCATCCGGCTACAGGGCGAGCGCCAGCGGCTGCTCGAGCAGCTCGCGCACGCGGGCGAGGAACTGGGCGCCGTCGGCGCCGTAGAGGATGCGGTGGTCGCAGACGAGCGACAGGGTCATCGCGTCCCGCGTGACGATCCGCCCGCCGTCGTCCACGGCCGGTCGCTTCTTCAGGGCGCCCACGGTGAGCAGCGCCGCCTGGGGCGGGTTGATCACGGCCGAGAACGAGTCGACGCCGTACATGCCGAGGTTCGAGACCGTGAACGTGCCGCCCGACAGCTCCGGCGGCGTGATCTTGCCGTCGTGCACCTTGCGGATCAGCTCGCGCGCCTGGCGTGCGATCTCGCCGAGCGACTTCTTGTCGGCGTCGTGGATCGTCGGCACGACGAGCGTGTCCTGGGCCGCCACCGCCACGCCGACGTTCACCGCCGAGTAGAGCTCGAAGCGCCCGTCGCGGTACGCGCCGTTCACCCGCGGGTGCTCGCGCAGCGCGTTGGCGCACGCCTTCACGACCATGTCGTTGAACGAGGGCGCCGGGTCCTCGACCTCCTTCAGCCGCTTGCGCAGCTCCACGCAGAGGCTCATGTCGACGTCCATGTGGAGCGTGTAGTCGGGCACCGTCGCCTTCGACTCCGCCATCCGGCGCGACACCGTGCGCTGGAGCCGCGTGAGCTCCTGCGTCTCGACCTCGCCCTTGGCGCCGGACTCGACCGCCTTGCGGTCCTCCTTGGGCGCCGGTGTCTCCTCGGGCGCGCCGCCGTCGGCCTCGGCCTCCTTCGGCTGCTCCTTGGTCTTGGTGGCGCCGTCGCCCTTCGCGGCGGCCTCCACGTCGGCCTTCACGATCCGGCCGCCCGGTCCCGAGCCCTCGAGCTGGGCTAGCTCGACGCCCATGTCGCGCGCCATCCGCCGCGCCACGGGGGAGGCCTTCACCCGGTCGCCGTCGCCGCCGTCCGCCGACGCGCCGTTGTCGCCGAGCGCGCGCTTCGCCTCGGCCGCCTTCTCCTTCGCGTCCTCGGCCTTCGCGGCGGCCTCGGCCGCCTTGGCGTCGGAGCCGCCGCCGCGCTTGGGCTCGGGCTCGTCCGCATCGTCAGCGTCCTCGGAGTCGTCCTTCGATTCGCCCTTCCCCGACGGCTTCTCGCCCGCGTCGCCGATCCGAGCGATCACCTCGCCGATGGGGAGCGTGTCGCCCTCGCCGGCCACGACCTCGATCAGCGTCCCGTCGGTGTCGGCCTCGTAGGTCATGTTGGCCTTGTCGGTCTCGATCTCGACGAGCGGCTCGCCGCGCTTCACCTCGCCGCCCT
>JAXDHW010000106.1:0-5316 GCA_034664365.1 Thermoleophilaceae bacterium | reverse complement strand
CCGCCCGCTGGCGCGGGTCGCCGGGCTCGATGCGCGGCCGCCAGTGGAGGCGCAGGTGCGACTGCTGCGTGTCCCGCTCCTCCACCACCACGCGGCGCTCGAACTGCGGCGCCGGCTCGGTGCCGTTTGCGTCGCCCGTGGCCGGGAAGCGCTCGAACGCCTCGCTGACGCCGTCGACGTCGACGTGGGTGAGATCGCCCGCCACGAACGCACCGCCGCGCTCGGGCGACCACTGCCGCGCGCGGAACGCGAGGATCGCGTCGCGCGCGAATGTCCGCAGGTGCTCCTCGGGGCCGAGCACGCTGCGGCCCAGAGGGTGGTCGCCGTAGGTGGCCGTGTCGAGGAGGCGGTCGGCCACGCTCGAGGGGACGTCGTTGGAGCGCGCGATCTCCTGGACCACCACGCCGCGCTCGCGGTCGAGCTCCTCGCCATCGATCCGGGCGCGGCCCACGAAGTCGGTGAGGAGGTCGATCGCGCTCATGACCGCCTCGGACCGGCAGGTGATGTGGAACGCCACGAGGTCGTGTGACGTGTAGGCGTTGAGCTGGGCGCCCAGCCGCTCCGCGGTCTCGTTCACGTCGCGGTACGTGGGGAACTTCTCGCCGCCCTTGAACACCAGGTGCTCGAGGAAGTGCGCCATGCCGTTCTCGTCCGGTCGCTCCGTCCGGGCGCCCGCGTCGAACGCCACGAGTGCGGTGACCGCGCGCGTGCCGGGCATGCCGAGCCGGACCAGCGGCAGGCCGTTTGCGAGGGTGCTGTGCTGGACGTCCACCACGGCCGCTGAGCGTAGCGGTGGCCGCCCGGGGCGCCGAGGGGGTCGCTACCCTCACGCGCCGTGCGTTGGCAGGGACGCATCCGCAGGGGCCTGCCCCTGCTCCTCGCCGCGGCCGCTATCGCGCCCGTGCAGCCGGCCCATGCCGCCAAGCACATGGAGGTCGCGATCTCCGACAACCCGGTCTTCCTCTACCGGGCCTTCTACGACCGCGCCCGTGCGTTCAGGCAGTCGCGTCCGCTCGCGGTGACGCGCCTGCGGGTGATGCTCCCCTGGTCCTCGGCGGTCGGCCCGAAGCAGGCGAAGAAGCGCAAGGCGCCCGCCGTGGCGGTCTACTACCTCAAGAAGTGGGACGACGTGATCGACGCCGCCGCCGCCCACGGCATCCGCGTCGAGCTGCGTCTCGCCGGCCCCGCGCCCGCTTTCGCGACCTCGAACCACAAGATCGGCCCGATGCGCCCGAGCCCGAAGCTGTTCGGCGAGTTCGCCGCCGCGATGGCGACTCACTTCAAGGGCCGCGTCGATCGCTACGGGGTCTGGAACGAGCCGAACTACCGCACGTGGCTATCCCCGATGAAGAAGTCGCCCCAGCTCTACCGGCGCCTCTACCAGGCCGGCTACCGAGCGATCAAGAAGGCCGACCCGGCCGCGGCGGTGCTGATCGGCGAGACGGCGCCGTACGCGATCAAGGGCAACTCGATCGCGCCGCTCGCGTTCCTGCGGAAGATGGCCGGCGCCGGCAAGGGCACGCTGCATGCCGACGGCTACGCACACCATCCGTACGACTTCACGCACCGGCCGAGCTACCGCTATCCGGGTGCCGACAACGTGACCATCGGGACGCTGGGCCGCCTCACCAAGACGCTCGACCGGCTCCGGCACTCCAAGAAGCTCGTTGCGCCCAAGGACCACCACATGACCCTCGAGCTGACCGAGTTCGGCTATCTGGTGACCGGCAGGCGCAAGATCCCCGAGTCGCGCGCGGCCAAGTACCTGCGAAAGGCGTTCGCGATCGCGCAGCACAACAGGCGCGTGACGCAGATGCTCCAGTACGTCTTCGTCAGGCCGCCCAAGCACTATCGGACGGCCTTCTTCGACACCGGGATCCTGAACCGGAAGGGATCGCGGCGGAAGCCGTACCGCTCGCTCGCGGACTGGGTCAAGGGCGCGGCGAAGCGCGGTGCCGTGGCGCGGCCGGGCGGACCCATCGCGCTGCCGCCGGCCCCGCCGAGCGGCGACTCGCCCGGCCAGCAGCCCACCGAGCCGGGGCCGCTGCTTCCGCCGCTGCCGTTCCCCTGACCCGCCGCGCGGGCGGTCGTGAGAAAATCCGGCCGATGCTCCGGAGGACATGGGCCGCGGTGCCCGTACTGCTGGCGCTGCTCACGGCCGCGGCGCCCGCGGCGGCCACGCCGATCCCCGAGGGACCGGACGGCAACCCGCCGCCAGCGTTCTTCGGCTCGCCGGCGATCCAGCACCCGATCACGGTCAAGCCGATTCCGCGCCATCCGTTCATGGCGCCCAACGACCGCAGCAACCTCCACAACGACGCCTACCAGACCGACGCCAACCGCGGGCCCGGTCCGCTCGGCCGCGCGATGCGGCGGTTATCGACGTTCCAGAGCGCCGACTGCGCCTCGATCACGTTCGACCGCCGCGGCCGCCTCGTGACCGTCTGCGTCGGGCTGTTCCGGCCGACGCTGTACATGTTCGACCCGAAGACGCTCGACACGCTCGCGTCGATGACCCTCCCGCCGCGTCAGCCCGACCCGGGCGGCCGGATCTTCAACGACTTCGCCGGCGGCGGCTACTTCTACATGGACAACCACGACCGCGCCGTGGTGCTGACCAACAGCAAGCACCTCTACGTGATTCGCGAGACCGCCGCGCCCGGCTTCGAGATCCAGCGCGACTACGACCTCTCGAGCGCGTTCACGCCGCTCGACAAGGGTTTCTCCGCGCTGCCCGACTGGACGGGCCGCTACTGGTTCGTCACCTCGAGCGGAGTGGTGGGCACGGTCGACCCGGCGAGCGGGAAGCTCCGCTCGATGAAACTGCCGAACGGCGAAGACGTGCAGAACTCGTTCTCCGTCGACGAGGACGGCGGGGTCTACATCGTCTCGAGCGGCGCTCTCTACCGCTTCGACGCGGGTCCGGTCGGCGAGCCGAAGATCACCTGGCGCGCGGTGTATCCCAACAGCGGCATCCACAAGCCGGGCCAGGCGGACGCCGGCTCGGGCACGACGCCGACGATCATGGAGCACGGGCTCGTGGCGATCACCGACAACGACGACCCGATGAACATCGTCGTGTATCGCAGGGGCAAGTCGGTCGCCGGCAGCCGGCTGGTGTGCGAGCAGCCGGTGTTCGAGAAGGGCGCGAGCGCAACCGACAACTCGCTGAACGTCGCGGGCCGGGCGATGGTGGTGGAGAACAACTACGGCTACAGCGGGCCGGACGCCACCGAGCAGGGGAAGACCACCACGCCGGGGATCGAGCGCGTGGACGTGAAGCCCGACCTGAGCGGCTGCACGCACGTCTGGACGAGCAACGAGATCGCTCCCACCGTGGTCCCCAAGATCTCGCTCGCCAATGGCCTTGTCTACGCGTACACCAAGCCCGGGAGCGACGACGGCTCGGACTACTGGTACCTCACCGCGATCGACTTCCGCACCGGGCGGACCGTCTACCGGTTCCGCGCCGGGGAGGGGCTCGGCTACAACAACAACTACGCGCCGATCACGATCGGGCCGGACAACGGGGCCGTGTACATCGGCGTGCTCGGCGGCCTCGTGATGCTGCGCGACGTGACTCCGCCGCCGCGACACCCGGGCGCGGCCGGCAAGCGCAAGCCGCGGCTCTGGCTGACCCTTCGCTACCGCGCCAAGCATCGGCGCTGCGCGATCGGCCGCGTGAGGGCGAGGGTGAACGGCCGCGACTCGCGGCGAATCGCGCTCGTGAGGTTCCTGGTCGGCGCGAAGCGCGTCGCCAGGGACAGGACGCCGCCCTACGTCCGGCGGATCCGCCTGCGCCGCACGTCGCACGACCGCATCTACTTGATCCGCGCCCGGGTGCGCCTGGTGGATGGCCGTAAATTGACCCTACGCAGGGATGTTCGGGCCTGCGCCGCCGGCCATCATGGCGCCTGACGAGTAGTACGGTGACCAGCGTGGAAGGCCTCCATGTAAGCCAGGAGCAGATCTACCGGCGCCGGCGTGCCGTCGCGCTGGGCGGCCTCGTACTGCTGATCCTGCTGATCGTCGTGATCTCCTCGAGCGGGAGCGACAACAGCTCGCAGACGGTGCAGCCGCCGGTCCAGTCGGCTCCGGCCACGGGCTCCGAGATCCCCGCTTCCGCCGGCCACAGGAAAAAGAAGAAGAAGTCGGGCGACACCGGGGTGGGACCGGTCACGGGCGGCTCGTCTCCCTCAGGGGCGGGCTCGGCCGGCACGCCGTCCAGCGCGGGCACCGGGACACCGTCGTCGGCGGGCACCGGCACGCCGTCGTCGGCGGGACAGCCCGCCGGCCAGGACCGCGGCTCGGGCGGCACCAGCGCGCCCGGTCCGAGCAGCCCGACCGGCGGGGCCGGACCGCCCTGAGCGTCGTTTAGGCTGCGGGCCGTGCAGCCGCATCCGACAAAGGTCATGGGGGAGCGCGCGGGCGCTTACGTGATCGACTGGCTCCTCCTCGCCGCGATCACCTTCGGGCTCTACCTGCTGCTCACCAAGAGCTTCCCGAAGGAGGGCTACAGCAACGGGATCGTGATCGGCAACACCCGGCACGCGTTCGAGAGCGGCTCCAGCAATCGCGCGATCTGGGGGATCCTCGTGCTCCTCGCCGGGCTCGTGATCTACGTGATCGCGCCGGGTCTCACCGGCCGCTCGCCCGGCAAGGCGGCCACCGGGATCCGCGTGGTGCGTGCCGACGGTCAGCCGCCGGGCATCGGCCGCGCGCTCATCCGCGCGCTCCTGTGGATCGTCGACGACTTCCCGTATCTGATCCTGCCCCTGACCGGCTTCATCGTCGCCCTCAACTCAACTGGCAACCGGCGGGTGGGCGACATGGCGGCGGGTACGTGGGTCGTGCGAGCCGACGCCGCCGGCCAGCCCGTCGAGCCGTTGCTCGCGCAGGCGGCTCCGGCGGCCGTGCCGCCGGGTGGACCGCCCGGCGGATGGCAGCAGCCCGCCACCGCGGCGCCGCCGCAACCCGGCGGCGGCGGCGGATGGCAGCCACCCGCCCCTGCGGCGCCGTCCCCGGCACCCACCCAGCCGGCCGGCTGGTACGCCGACCCGTCCGGGCAGGCTCGCCTGCGTTACTGGGACGGCTCGGCCTGGACCGAGCACACCGCGCAGTAGGAGGGCGACCGGTCCCGATGCTCCAGCACGCGAGCCTCGAGGTGCGGCGCGACCAGACCGACGCCAGCGTGGCGTTCTGGCGACTGCTCGGCTTCGATCGCGTCGAGCCGCCTCCCAGCCTGCGCGACCGTGCCACGTGGGTCGAGCGCGGCGGGAGCCAGATCCACCTGATGCACGTCGACGACCCGGTGGT
>JAXDHW010000100.1:0-3618 GCA_034664365.1 Thermoleophilaceae bacterium | reverse complement strand
TACCTGGAGCCAGCGGCGCGCCCGACCGCGGCGTCCGCGGTGCTCGACGCTGCGGCGCCCTGACGACGCGCGTCAGGGGATCGTCGGCGTCTCCGCCGCGGCGACCATCTCGCCGACCACGCGCGTGCCGCCGAGCGCGGCGCCACCCGCCGCCACCACCAGCAGCGACGCGACGATCACGGCGCCGTGGAGCGGCGTGCCGCCCCAGTCCTCGCCGGTGATCAGCGGGGCGAAGAGCACCGGCACGAGCGTCTCGATCACGAAGATCGGCGGCGCCACCCGCGCCGCGGCGCGCGCCTGGAGCGCGGACATCTCGCCCAGGAGCCCGACGACCGCGGTGCTCGCGGCGCCGGCGCCCCAGGCGAGGGCCAGGCCGATCGAGTCGGCGGCGAGCTCGTCCACCAGCAGCTTGCTCATGATCGCCGAGGCCGCGAAGGCCGCGCCGGCGCCGACCACCACCAGCCCACCGGGGCGGCGCCCGACGCGGACCGCCACGTGGGGCGCAGCCGCAAGCACGGCCAGCGCCGCGAGCACCAGCCACAGCGCCGGGCCGGTGGTGTACTGGTCGCTGTTCGGTGGCGCCGACAGCGCGATGCCGGTGACCCCGGCGATCACCGCCAGCGCCGCGAGCACCTGCGGCCTGCCCACGCGCTCGCCGAGCACGCGCGAGCCGAGCGCGAGCAGCAGCAGGATGCCCAGCGCGAACGTCGGCTGCACGAGCGTGAGCGGCGCGAGCGACAGCGCCAGGAGCTGAAGCGGCCAGCCGCCCGCGGCGAGCGTCACGGCCGCCAGCCAGCGCGGTCTGCGGACCAGCTTGGCGAGCAGGCTGAGGCGCATCGAGTCGCCGCGGAGCTGGCGCGTCTCGAGCGCCTGGAAGACCGTCGCGCCGTCGAAGCAGCCCGCCGCACCTGCGGCGAGCGCGAGCCCGGCGAGGTTGGAGCCGTCGATCACTGGCACGATCCTGGCATGCGAAGGGCAATCCTCACCGCCGGGGCGGCCTGGTCGGTCCCCGCGCTCGCTCCCATAGTGGCGCCCGTGGCGCGCGCGCTCGCCATTCCGCGCACCCTCGCGCGCGACTCCGTGACGCTCACGTTCGACGACGGCCCGCATCCGGAGGGCACCCCCGCCGTCCTCGAGGCGCTCGGGGACGTCAAGGCGATCTTCTTCCTCGTCGGCGAGCAGGTCGAGCGCAACCCGTCGCTGGCGGCCGAGATCGCCGCGGCCGGCCACACGATCGCGAGCCACGGGCACCGCCACATCAACCAGCTGAGGCGACTCGACGTACGCGACGATCTCGAGCGGGCGCACGAGGCGATAACGAACGCCACGGGCCGGGCGCCCACCCCCTACCGCCCTCCCTACGGGATCTTCTCGTGGCCCGGTCTCAGAGCGGCCCGCGACCGCCACCAGCTGCTCCTCTGGTCCAAGTGGGGCCACGACTGGGCCGCCCGCGCCACGCCCGACTCGATCGCCCGCGAGGTCACCGAGGACCTCTCACCGGGCGACGTCCTGCTGCTCCACGACGCCGACACCTACAGCGCGCCCGGCTCCCACCGCCGCACCGTCGCGGCGCTGCCGCGGATCCTCGAGGTGATTCAGGCGGGCCGGTAGTACAGCGGCACGCACCAGTGGTTCTCGGCCACCCAGTCCGTGTTCGGCAGGTCGACCGAGTGCCCCATGATGCGGTGGCACGGCTGGTCGTAAACCTTGCCCGTGGAGCGCTCGATCGGCTCGAACACCACGTACTTGTAGAGGCCCGACGTCATCCCGTCGGGCAGCTCGAGCCGCCGCTCGTACGACGGGTCGAGCCGCTCGCGCGCCACCGCGTTCTTCCACGCGACGATCTCGTCGAGCCGCTCAGTCTGCACCGTGGCGAGCGCCGCGGTGAACTCGCTCATCCTGAAGTTCAGACCCTCGACCTCGTAGTCCGGCTTGCCGTAGTTGCGGAAGGCGCGCGCGAACTCGAGCAGGTCGTCGTTGCCGGAGACGAGCACGCCGCCCTCGCCGATCGAGATCGTCTTGGTGGCGTAGAACGAGTAGACGCCGGCATCGCCGTAGGACCCCGGGCGGCGGTCGCCCCACGACGCGCCGTGGGAGTGGGCGCAGTCCTCGAGCAGGAAGATCCCCTCGCTGCGGCACAGCTCGGCGATCTGCTCGGAGTCGAACGCCAGATGCCCGCCGATGTGCACGAGCACCGCCGCCTTCGGCCGGTGCTCCGCCACCTTGCGCTCGAAGTCCTCGAACGACATGCAGAGGTCCTCGCGATTGCAGTCCACGAACTCGACACGCGCGCCCGCGCGAATCGCGGCCAGCGGCGTGGCCATGAAGGTGTTGGACGGGCAGAGCACGGTCTCGCCGCGCACGCCCGCGAACTCCAGCGCCGCCAGCGCGCCGCCTGTCCACCCGCCGAAGGCGACCGCCGGGAGCCGGTTCCACCCGCCCCACGTCTCCTCGAAGCGCCGGGTCCAGTCGCCCTCCGACCACTGGTTGGCCTGGAGGATCGAGTCCCAGATCTCGAGCACGCGCTCGCGGTCCCGGCGGTCGAAGCCGATCGCGAACTGGGTGTGGTCGAGGGTCTCTGTGGTCATCCGCCGATCGCGCTCATCGTACGAGGCGGCTGGCGGAAGCCGGGTTCGCCCACCCGGTGCTTCAGTTCCTTGCGCCAGACGGCCGCTCGGATGAGCTCCGCGATCGCGGCGTCGCTCGAGCCCGTACGGAGCGGCTCGCGCAGGTCGGTCTCATGCATCGAGAAGAGGCAGGTGCGCAGCTTGCCGTCGCTCGTGAGCCGCACGCGGTCGCAGTCGGCGCAGAACGGGTCCGACACCGGGTTCACGAACCCGATCTCGCCCTCGCCCCCGTCGCGGAAGCGGAACACGCGCGCCGTGGCCGCCGCCTCGCGCGGCAGCTCCTCGAGCGGGTGGACGCGCTCGATCAGCGCCCGCACCTCGTCGCCGGTGAGGACGGCGTCCTCGCTCCAGGCGTGGTCGGCGTCGAGCGGCATGAACTCGATGAAGCGCACCTGGAACCCCGTCCGCCGCGCGTAGGCCGCGAACGGCAGCACCTCGTCCTCGGTGAAGCCGCGCAGCGCGACCGCGTTGAGCTTGATCGGCCGCAGCTCCGGGTGCCGCGCGGCGGCGTCGATCCCGCGGAGCACCTGGGGAAGCGAGTCGCGCCGGGTGATCTGGAAGAAGCGGTCGCGCTGGAGCGAGTCGATCGAGACATTCACCCGCCGCAGCCCAGCCGCGACCAGCGCGTCGGCGTCGCGCTCCAGCAGGTAGCCGTTGGTGGTCAGCGACAGGTCGCGCAGGCCGTCGATCCGCGCCAGCATGCCAACCAGTGCCGGGAACTCGCGCCGCACCAGCGGCTCGCCGCCGGTCAGGCGCACGTCCTCCACGCCCAGCGACACGAGCAGCCGCACCAGGCGCTCGATCTCCTCGAAGCGCAGCACCTCGTCGCGCTCCAGCCACCGGAGGCCCTCGGCCGGCATGCAGTACTGGCAGCGGAAGTTGCAGCGGTCGGTGACCGACACCCGCAGGTCGCGGATGCGGCGGCCGTGGCCGTCGGTCAGGGGCTCGGGCATCGGTCCGAAGGGTACGGCCCGATCCTGGCCGCTGCCAA
>JAXDHW010000087.1:0-3326 GCA_034664365.1 Thermoleophilaceae bacterium | reverse complement strand
TCGCGGCGGTGGCCGTTGAACACGCTCGCGCAGCTCGCCGTGGTGGTCGTGCTGCTCGAGACACTGGGCACCCGGCGCGTGCGGCGCTGGGTCGCGGACGCCGAGGAGCTCACGCCGGGGGAGGAGGGAAGCGGTGAGCCGACCCCGCTCTGGATGCTCCCACCGATCGTCGCCGCGCTGGCGGCCGTGCTCGTGCTGCTGCCGGAAACGGGGCTGCCCGCCTCGGACCGCGCGGGCTGGGACGCGGCGCTGCGGATCACCGGCGGCTGCACCCTGGTCGGCCTCGCACAGGCGCTGCGATTCACGCGCGTCGTGGAGGAGGACGAACGGGGGCGCGGCCGTCGCTATCTGCGAGTGAAGGGATCACACCTGTGGTCGGGCACCACGTTAGGGTGGACCAAGGCATGACACTGGACGAGCTGCGCAGCGCCGTTCACGCCGGCGAGATCGACACGGTGCTGCTTGCGATCGTCGACATGCAGGGCCGGCTCCAGGGCAAGCGCCTCACAGGCGCTCATTTCATCGACGAGGTGGTGCCGAACAACGCGGAGGGGTGCAACTACCTGCTCGCGGTCGACGTCGAGATGAACACTGTCGAGGGCTACTCGATGTCGTCGTGGGAGAAGGGTTACGGCGACTTCGTGATGGTGCCCGATTTCGACACGCTGCGGCAGGTGCCATGGCACCCCGCGACCGCCCTCTGCATGGCCGACGTGAAGTGGGAGGACGGCTCGGACGTGGTGGCATCGCCGCGCCAGATCCTGCGCCGCCAGCTCGACCGGCTGTCCGAACGTGGCTGGGTCGCGAACGCGGGTACCGAGCTCGAGTTCATCCTCTTCCGCGACAGCTACGAGATCGCGTGGGAGAAGGGCTTCCGCGACCTCAATCCCGCGAACCTCTACAACGTCGACTATTCGCTGCTCGGCACCGCCCGCGTCGAGCCGCTGATCCGCCGCATCCGCAACGAGATGGCCGGCGCCGGCCTGGTGGTCGAGAACTCGAAGGGCGAGTGCAACTACGGCCAGCACGAGATCAACTTCCGCTACTCCGACGCGCTCAGCTCGGCCGACGGCCACGCGATCTACAAGACGGGTGCCAAGGAGATCGCCGCCCAGGAGGGCATGGCGATCACGTTCATGGCGAAGTACGACGAGCGCGAGGGCAACTCATGCCACATCCACCTCTCGCTCGCCGGCGAAGACGGATCGCCCCTCTTCGCCGATTCCCAGGAGACATTCGACCGCTTCGTGGCCGGGCAGCTGGCGGCGCTGCGAGAGCTGACGCTGTTCTTCGCGCCGAACGTGAACTCGTACAAGCGCTTCGCGGAGGGGTCGTTCGCGCCGACCGCCGTCGCCTGGGGGCACGACAATCGCACGTGCGCGATGCGCGTCGTCGGGCACGGGCCGGCGAAACGCGTGGAGAACCGGATGCCGGGCGCGGACGTGAACCCGTACCTCGCTTTGGCCGCCATGATCGCCGCCGGCCTCGACGGGATCGACCGCGAGCTCGAGCTGCCGCCCGAGTCCACCGGCAACGCGTACGGCGACGACGATCTCGAGCACGTCCCCTCGAGCCTGCGCGACGCGCGCGACCTCTTCGCCGGGAGCACGCTGGCGCACGAGGCGTTCGGCCAGGAGGTGGTCGACCACTACCTCAACAACGCGCGGGTCGAGCTGGCCGCCTTCGACGCGACCGTGACCGACTGGGAGCGCGTGCGCGGCTTCGAGCGGCTCTAGGGTCCCGCGCCGCAGGCGTTCCCCGCGGTCTGTATGAACACGCCCTTGATCGGGTGGGCCTCGTCGGAGGCGACCGTACCCGCATTGATGATCACGCCCTCGACGGACACCTTCGCGTCCACGGGCACGTCCTTCGGCCCGTAGTGCAGGCAGAACGCCTGGAACTCGGGATGGCCCGCGGCGCGCAGCGTGACCAGCCGGTACGTCGGAATGTCGGCGCCGCCGGGCAGCGCGGACGTGCGTACGACGACCCCGTCGGTCTGCACCGGCTGGCCGCTGTAGTCGTGGGCGCCGGGCACCAGCCGGTCGAGCGCAACGTGCCTTCCCGGGTCGACCTCGGGCGCGGCATCCGGCCCGAAGAACATGCCCGGATGGCGGCTTATGTAATACGCGGACTCGACGAACGACACCGGCGGGTACTGCCACACAGGGTCGGCCGAAAGACTTGCGAGGTAGCGTGCGACCGCGGGTGCGACGGTGCCGTACGGCGCCTTGATCTTCCGCCCGGCGAACAGCGCTTTGGGACTGCTGTGGCCGGCCTCCTCGAACTCCTGCGGCGGCGTGAGCGAGATCCGCTTGACCTCGGTCCGGGGTATGGCGGAGATCTCGCCGTAGGTGCGGTTGAAGGAGTCCGGCGCCAGATAGACGGTGTCGGAGGCGAGCGCGACGTACGCGCCGGTGGTCATGCTGCCGTCCTTCAGGTAGACGCTGACGAACGGCAGCTTCGCCGGCGGGCCGGCGTTGCGCACGTACGCGAGCACGCCGCCGACAGCCGCGATGAGCATGAACAGCGCCAGGACGGCGCGCCGGGTGTTGGCCCGTTCGGCGAGCACCCAGAACACGACGCCCGCCACGAGCCCGGCGGACAGCGCCGCTACGCGCTGGGCCCAGCTCGCGGGTTGCTCGAGCACGGCGGCGAGGAGGATCAGCTCGAGCACGGCGAGCAGGACCACCCGTCCCTGGCGTTCCACGCCACGCGGCCGGAGCAGCGTCTCGATCACGAGCAGCGCGGCGACTGCGGCGAGCCCGAGGGCGATGGCCACGAGCAGCGCCGCCGCTCCGTTCGCCAGGAGCACCTCGAGTGGCTGGAGGGAGATGGCCTGGGTCGCCGGCAGCCCGATCGAATGGAAGCGCCCCCACATCACCGCGCGCCCGACGAGCTGGATCAGGACGATGAACCCCGCCGAGGCAGCCGCGGCGTCGAGCAGCGGCTTCAGCGACACGCGGTGCTCCGGCGGCACCTTGGCGGCCGGTGCGGCGGAAGCGGCTTCCATCAGCCTGCGGAAGGAGGCACGCCCCGGATGAACCAGTCGGGCCGCAGGCGAAGGACGAGCACGGCGAAGGCACCCAGCAGCGCGATCGCGGCGATCAGGAATCCCAGCGGTGGCCCGGACGTGTCGCCGCCGGGCACCGACGGCGCGATCGCCGCGGCCACCTGGACCGGTGCACGCGCGATCGGGGACGGGGAGCTCCCGACCGCGGCCTTCGTCTGGCTTGCTCCCGGATGGCTCGGGTGATGCCGGCGTGTCGCCTGCTTGCGCGGCGCGTGGCCCGCGGTGGCGGCGGGCGGGGTCGGGACGACCGGCGAGG
>JAXDHW010000080.1:0-2856 GCA_034664365.1 Thermoleophilaceae bacterium | reverse complement strand
GCCGGCCCCACTTCGAGGAGATCTTCCGCACGCTCGCCGAGGCCGGGGTGGACCGCGAGGACCTGTACCGCGCGTGGGACTTCACGGTGGCGAGCGAGCGCAACCTCAGCGAGCGCATGCTGAGCATTCGGGACGACGCCTTCAAGCAGCTCGGCGACACGAACCTCTCGGATCTGAAGGTGCAGGGCAGCGCGCCGCCGTTCACGGCGACCGTCAAGCCGTCGAGCGACTCACGGACCGCGTACACGGTCGAGGGCACCTACACCGTGCCCTGCTACCTCGACCAGCCGGGCTGCCAGCCCGGGTCGGAGTTCGCCTACGACCCGACGAAGACCAACGGCCCGCCCGTCCGGATCCCCGGCAACACGATGGACGCGCGCTACACGTGCATCGTGCCCAAGGTCGCGGTGCAGGAGGGCAACGCACGGCCGTCGCTCTACGGGCACGGGCTGCTCGGCTCGCGCGGCGAGGTCGGCCAGGGGCAGGCGCGGGACATGACCCAGGACCACGACTTCGTCTACTGCGCGACCGATTGGATCGGGATGGCGTGCGCGGACCTGCCGGACATCCCGGACTTCAGCCCCGACGGCGCCCAGAGCTACGTGGAGGACCTGTTCGGCAAGGCGATCGCCGGCGACCTGAAGCTGCCCAACTGCGACTACCAGACGGTGGTCGCCATCGAGCACGACCTGTCCAACTTCCCCAAGCTCGCCGACCGGGTGCAGCAGGGGATGCTCAACTTCCTCTACCTCGCGCGCCTGATGGTGCATCCGCAGGGCTTCAACTCCAATCCCGCGTTCCACACGATCGGCGGCCAGCCGATGCTCGACACGACCCAGGCGTACTACGACGGCAACAGCCAGGGCGGGATCATCGGCGGCTCGCTGATGTCCGTGTTCGTGGACGGGGACCGCGGCGTGCTGGGCGTGCCGGGGATGAACTACAGCACCCTGCTCCAGCGCAGCACCGACTTCGGCACCGGCAAGGCGCCCGACCCCTCGAACCCGGACCTGCCCGAGTACTCGTACGTGCTCTACCAGTCGTACCCGAGCCAGCTCCAGCGGCCGCTGATCCTCTCGTTGATGCAGCTCCTCTGGGACCGCGGCGAGGCCGACGGCTATGCGCTGCACATGACCGACGATCCGTACCCGAACACGCCGGCCCACCACATCCTGCTGCACGGCGGGATCGGCGACCACCAGGTTGCGCAGGTCGCCGCCGAGACCGAGGCGCGCACGATCGGAGCCCACGCCCACTTCCCGTACGCCGCACCCGGGCGCGACCTCGACAGGAACAACCCGATCTTCGGCGTTCCGCCGATCGAGTCGTTCCCCTTCGACGGGTCCGCGATCGTCGAGTGGGACATCGGCGCGCCGCGGACCATCGACGGCAAGAAGGTCGGGACTCCGCCGCCGCCCAACGAGAACATCCCACCGTCGCGCGACTTCCAGGATCCGCACGAATACCCACGGCGGCAGCCGGCGGGGCGTGAGCAGAAGAACGCCTTCCTCAGCCCGGGCGGGCGCGTGATCGACGTGTGCGGCGTGGGCCCCTGCCTCGCCGACCCGACCCTTTGAACCGCGCTCCGCGCCGTATGCTCTGCAAATGGCGCTGATCGGCGGCGGGGGCAGCGGGCGGGATCTGGCGATCGATCTCGGGACCGCGAACACGCTCGTATACGAGCGCGGGCGCGGCATCGCGCTCTCGGAGCCGTCGGTCGTGGCGATCGACTCGGAGACCGGCGAGGTGCATGCCGTGGGCGACCAGGCGCGGCGGATGATCGGCCGCACGCCGGCCACGATCTCGGCGATCCGGCCGCTCCGCCACGGCGTGATCGCCGACTTCGAGGTGACCGAGCGGATGCTCCACTACTTCATCGGCCGCGTCCACACCCGCCGGCTCACGCGCGCGCGAGTGGTCATGTGCGTGCCGTCCGGCGTGACCGACGTGGAGAAGCGCGCGGTCGAGGAGGCGTGCATCGCCGCCGGCGCCGGTCAGGTCAACCTGATCGAGGAGCCGATCGCCGCGGCGATCGGAGCCGAGCTGCCGATCGCCGAGCCGAGCGGCACGATGATCGTCGACATCGGCGGCGGCACCAGCGAGGTGGCCGTGCTCGCGCTCGGCGGGATCGTGGTGTCCGAGTCGCTGCGGATCGGCGGCTACGACTTCGACGACGCGATCACGCTGCACATGAAGCGCGCCCACACCATGGCGATCGGGCAGCAGACGGCCGAGGACATCAAGATGGAGGTCGGCTCCGCCATGGACCTCGAGTACGAGCTCGAGGGCGACGTCCGCGGCCGCGACCTCGTCTCCGGGCTGCCGAAGAACGTGCGCCTCTCGAGTGCCGAGGTGCGCGATGCCTTCGCCGAGCCGCTCCACGCGATCGTCGACACCGTCAAGTCCACGCTCGAACGCACCCCGCCCGAGCTGGCGGCCGACATCGCCGACCGCGGGATCGTGATGGCCGGCGGCGGCGCACTGCTGCGCGGGTTCGACGCGCTCCTCTCCGACGAGACTCAGCTGCCGGTCCACCTGGCCGAGTCGCCGCTCACCTGCGTCGCTGTCGGCGCCGGGCGCTCGCTCGAGGAGTTCGACGCGCTCGAGCGGATGGGCCGGGGACCGCGCCGGCGGCGGCGAATCGGCTCCCGCGGCGCCTCCTTCGCGCGCTAGGGCGAGGCACGGCGCCGGCGGCGCATCCACTCCGCCAGGCTCCCGCCGGCCACGATCGCGACCGCGATCGCGATCGAGACGGCGAGCCCGACGTTCTGGAAGACGTCGACCACGGGCGGCCCCGCGAAGTAGCCGCCGACGCCGATGGTCAGCGCCCAGACGAGCGCCGAGACCACGTTGGCC
>JAXDHW010000078.1:0-2554 GCA_034664365.1 Thermoleophilaceae bacterium | reverse complement strand
CTCGCTCACCATGTCCGAGGATACCCCCGGCACGTAGGCGCTCGGCGAGGGTCAGGCGGAGGTCTTGTCGATGATCTCGCCGACGACCTCGCGGAGGTCGTGGTTGGCTTCGTAGACGACGATCTGGCGGCTCGCCCCGTTCCCGCGCTGGAGCAGGTCGTCGATCGCCGCGAGCTCGCCGTCGGAGCCGAGCTCCTCGGCGTGGCCGCGGACGCGGTCGACCACGCGGCGGGCCAGCTCCTTCGTCGCCACGCGGTCCTTGCCGGGCAGGTCCACCAGGTCGCCGTCCAGCCCGTGGCGCGCCGCCAGCCACTTGTTCTCGTCGAGCATCTCGTACGGGTAGGAGCCGAGCGCCTTGCCGTCGTCGTAGTGCTCCGCGAGCTCCTTCGCCATGGCCTGGATGAGCGCCGCGAGCGCGAGCGTGTGCTCGAGCCGGGTCTGCGCGTCCATCACCCGGATCTCGACGGTGCCGAAGTTGGGGTGCGGCCGCACGTCGTACCAGAGGTACGTGTAGTCCTCGATCGCGCCGCTCTCGACCATGAATCCCACCCGCGCCGAGTACTCCTCGAAGCTCGCGTACGTCGGCGGTATCCCGACCCTCGGGAAGGCACGGAAGATCGGCGTGCGGGTGGACAGGAGACCGGTGGCATCCGCGCGCCAGAAGGGGGAGTTTGCCGACAGTGCCAGGAGCAGCGGTACGTGCACCCGCATCCCGTTGGCCACGTGGATCGCCTTGTCGGGGTCGTCGAGACCCACGTGGACGTGTACGCCGAAGATCAGCTCCTGGCGGGCGACGAAGCGCAGGGCCGCCACGAGGTCCCGGTAGCGCGGCCTTGCCACGATCCGCTGGTCCTCCCACATCGCGAACGGGTGGGTGCCGGCCGAGCCGATCGCCAGGCCGAGCTCGCCCGCCGTCTTCTGGGTGAGCCGCCGCAGGTCGCGCAGCTGCTGGCCTGCCTCGCGCGTGTTCCTGCACGGCGTTGTCGCGACCTCGAGGACCGACTCCATGAGCTCCGGCTTGATCTGCGCCTCGGCCTGCGGCAGCGCCGCCAGCATCGCCTCGATCGAGTTCTGGAGCTCGAGCGTCTCGGCGTCGACGATCATGAGCTCCTCCTCGATCCCGAGCGTGTAGCTGGGGCCCGTGAACCGGTGCTCCATCGCGCGGATGGTAAGGGCCGGGCCGGGCGGTCGGGGGTATCCTCAGCCGACCAACCTCCAAGGCAGAAGGCAGGTGTACTGATTCAGATGGGTCTCGGTTACGACGGCAAGCTGTTCATCCTCGCGTTCGACCACCGCGGGTCGTTCCAGAAGAAGTGGTTCGGACTCGAGGGTGACCCCTCGCAGGAGGACGTCGACCGGATCACCGACGCCAAGCACCTCGTATTCGAGGGCCTTCTCCACGCCGCCGACGACGCGGCCGTCGAGCCCGCCGCGACCGGCGCGCTCGTGGACGAGCAGTTCGGCGGGAGCGTGCCCGAGGAGGCGAAGGGCCGCGGCTTCAAGCTCGCCATGCCGGTCGAGAAGAGCGGTCAGAACGAGTTCGACTTCGAGTACGGCGACGACTTCGGCGCCCACATCGAGCAGTTCGACCCCGACTTCTCCAAGGTGCTCGTCCGCTACAACCCGGACGGCGACGCCGAGATGAACCAGCGCCAGGGCGAGCGCCTCAAGCGCCTGTCCGACTGGCTCCACGAGAACGACCGCAAGTTCCTCTTCGAGCTGCTGGTGCCCGCCGAGCCGGGGCAGCTCGAGTCGGTCGGCGGCGACACCGACCGCTACGACGCGGAGCTGCGGCCGGAGCTGATGCGCCGCGCGATCGCCGACCTCCAGGGCCTCGGCATCGAGGTGGACATCTGGAAGATCGAGGGCGTGGACGAGCGCTCGGACGCGGAGATGCTCGTCGAGCAGGCCCGCACCGGCGGCCGCGACGGCGTGGTCTGCGTCCTGCTCGGCCGCGGCGCCGACGACGACAAGGTCGACCACTGGCTCACCCAGGCGGCCCCGGTCGACGGCTTCGTGGGCTTCGCGATCGGCCGCAGCATCTGGGGCGGCCCGCTGAAGCAGTTCCTCGACGGCTCGCTGGAGCGCGACGCCGCCGCGGAGCAGATCGGCAGGAACTACGCCCGCTTCGTGCGCGTCTACCAGGACGCGGAGTCCGCGGTCTCAGCCTGAGCAGGGCACGCGAACATCCGGCCCTAGCTCCGGGGATATGACGATTCAGCGGATGGACAACGTTCTCATCGTGGTCCAGGACCTCGAGGCTGCCAAAGCGTTCTTCACCGAGCTCGGTATGGAGCTGGAAGGCGAGACGACTGTCGAGGGGCCTTGGGTGGACCAGACCGTGGGGCTCAAGGACGTCCGTGCCGACATCGCCATGTTGCGAACCCCGGACGGCCACGGCCGGGTAGAGCTGTCGAGGTTCCACACGCCGCCGGCGGTCAGAGCCGAGCCGGAAAGCGCGCCCGCGAACGCGCTGGGCATACGCCGCATCATGTTCACCGTCGACGACATCGACGACGTCGTTGCCCGCCTGCGCAGCCACGGTGCCGAGCTC
>JAXDHW010000070.1:0-3950 GCA_034664365.1 Thermoleophilaceae bacterium | reverse complement strand
GCGCGGCCGCAACAGCGTGACCCGTGGCGACGACCTGCGCTACGACGCGGGCCTGGTCGCCGCCAAGCGGCGCCTGGCGAACGGGACCTGGCGGGACCTGATCCCGCGCCGGCCGCTCCTCCCGGCCAAGGGCTTCGACGCCGCGGGGCCTGTGATCCACACGCACGGCGGGACGGCCGTCTTCGCGGCCGACCGCATCAGCAGGAAGGGGACCGGCGGCCTCCAGTCCGTGGGGGGCTACCGGCGCCTGCGCGGCCACACCGGCGTGTCGCACTCGGCCGACGAGCGCTTCAGGCCGATCGGCTGCGGCGTGGAGGTGAGCTTCCGGGCGCGCGCCGGAGAGCGGATCGAGTACTCGGTCTTCCTACGCGATCCGAGCAACGCGGGGCACGCCGGCGGCGGCGTCGTGAAGAGCGGCGGAACGATCGTGACCCCGTCGCCGCGCGGCCGGCTGAGCCTCACCCACAACTGGATCTCCGCGAGTGACCCGCGCGTGATGCGCGCGCGGATGAGCTGGCACCCGGACGTGGCCGAACGCATACGCGTCAGGATCTGCGACGACGGCGCCGACCGGTGACGCCCGTCCGCGGAATCTGGAATCTTGCCGCGTCCTTGAACGCCGGTCGCCTCCTCCCCCGCTCCATCGCGCTGGCCGCGCTGGCCGCATGCTGCGCCGCCGCGCCCGCCGGCGCGCAGTCCGTGAGCGCGGCCTCGCGCACCGACCAGACCCGCCACGAGGCCCGTGTCCTGGCGCGCGAGATCGCGGCTCCCTGGCGCGGCACCAAGCGTCAGTACGGCAACGGGCGGTTCGTGGACGAGGTGGGCGGCTACTCGTCGTACGGCGAGGCGGTGCTCGGCTACTCGCTGATCAGCGAGGGCCTGCGCGAGAGCGACTCGAAGATGATCGGCACCGGCCTGAGGGCGATGCGCTACGCCACCGACCGCTACTCCTCGTCCAACGGGGCGGTGAGCGTGTTCCAGAACATGGCGGTGGGGCTCACCTACCGGCTGGCGCAGCGCCGGCTGCGGAGCGACGGCCGCTGGACGCGGATCAGGGACCAGGTCGAGTCGTACATGCGCCGCCAGCCGCTCGTGCGCTTCCGGTCGCATCCGTCGCACTTCGCCAACCACCTGCTGGTCGAGTCGCTCAACATCTTCACCTTCGTCCGCAGCGGCGTGACCTCGAGCCAGTCGAGCGCGATGGTCGGACCCGGCCGCGAGCAGCGCTACTCCTGGGCGCGCGAGTTCATCCAGCACGGCGTGCCGCACCTCTTCACCCACGCGGTGCGGCCGTCGGGCGGCGACAACACGCTGCTCCTCTCCGACCCGCCCGACAAGCCGCTCGCCTACCAGGGCCTGTCGATCGGGCTCTACGCGCGGGCGATGGAGATGCTCGGCTCGGACGCCGGCACCGCGTCCTACTTCACGCTCCGGCGCGCCCTCGAGGCCTCGTGGCGACTGACCGCGCCGGACGGCGACCTGAGCTACTACGGCCGCAACCAGGAGGAGGCGTTCTCGCTCGCCGCGACCGCATACGGCGCGCGGATCGCCGAGACCCTGCCGGGCACCTCCACCACGCGCGCCCGCCGCTACGAGGAGCTCGCGCGCCGTGCGCTCCAGCGGATCCGCGACGTGCACCTCGGCGGGCCCGCCGGCATATGGGTGATCCCGGCGCTGAAGATCAATGCCGACACGGGCGGCGACGCGGTCGACCACGGCGGCTACGCGCCGTACGGCGGGCTCGCGCTGATGTTCCTCAACGCGATCGCCGACATGGAGGCGCCGGGGCAGGGGCAGAAGGGCGCCTCGATCTTCGCCGACCACAACGGCACCGCCATCCTCGGGCGGCGCGAGTCGCTGTTTGCCACCCAGCGGATCGGGCCGCTGTGGCTGGCCGTGCGCGCCGGCCCGAGCGCCGACCGCCCGACCGACGTGCGCTACGACGGCGGACTGCTGCGCCTCAAGCTGCGCGACTCCACGGGCCACTGGCAGGACCTGGTCCCCACGCGCCCGCGGCTCCCGATCAGCGGCGCCGACAGCGCCGGCCCCCTGATCATCCGCAACGACCGCGGCACCGCGGTGTTCGCCGGCGACCGGATCCGCGCGGGCGGCTCGGCGGGGATGAGGATGATCGGCGGGTACAGGCGGTTGCGCGGCGTGCCCGACGTCTCGCGCTCGGCGGACGAGCGCTTCCGGCCGCTCTCCTGCGGAGTCGAGGTGAGCTTCCCGGTGCGCAAGAACGACATCGTCGAGTACTCGGTCTATCTCGCCGACGAGGGGCACTTCGAGAGTGGCGGGGGGCAGGTCACGAGCGGCGGCACGACCGTCTCGGCGTCGCCCCGGCCGCGTCGGATCGTGATCGGGAACAACTACCGCTCGTCCACCAACCCGGAGGTGCTGCGCGCGCGGCTGCGCTGGCACTCCCACGCCAAGCAGCGGATGCACGTGAGGATCTGCGCTTCGTAATCATCTGGGCATGGCCTTCAGCCCCCGCATCGAGGAGTGGCGCCGGCGGGGACAGGAGATCCAGTTCCGGGAGCGGCGCATCCACGCGCTCGTGCGTCCCGGAAACGGGCCGCTCGTGGTCCTGCTGCACGGCTTCCCGTCGTCGTCGTTCGACTGGCACGGCGTGCTCGAGCGGCTCGACCCCGGGCGCGCGGTGGCGTGCTTCGACTTCCTCGGCTTCGGGCTCTCCGACAAGCCGGCAGACCACGTCTACGGGCTCGGCTGGCAGGCCGACCTGACCGCCGCGGTGGTGGAGCACGCCGGCGGCGGGCCCGTGTACCTGGTGGCGCACGACATGGGCACCTCGGTGGCGACCGAGCTGATGGCGCGCGAGCTGCGCGGGGAGGGCCCCCGGGTGGAGCTCGCGGGCGCGCTGCTCTTCAACGGCAGCATGCTGATCCACCTGTCGAGCCCGACGACGGGTCAGAAGCTGCTGCGCAGCCCGGTCGGTCCGCTGTTCGCGCGGCTGATGAACGGCCCGTCGTTCAGGCGCCAGTTCGCGCGGATCTTCTCGGAGTCGCATCCGCTGACGCGCGAGGAGGCCGACGACCAGTGGGAGCTGCTCGCCCATGGCGGGGGGAACCGGATCGCACACCGGCTCGTGGAGTACATGGCCGAGCGCGAGCGCTTCACCGACCGCTGGCACGGCGCCATCCGCGACTGGCCCGGGGAGCTGCGGCTCGCCTGGGGACTGCTCGACCCGGTGGCCACCGTGCCGGTGCTCGCGGGCCTGCGCGACCTGCGGCCGGGGGTGCCGGTCGAGGAGTGGCCGGACCTGGGCCACTACCCGCAGATCGAGGACCCGGCGCGGGTGGCGGCGGCGGTGGAGAAGGCGCTGCCCTAGATGGCAGGTCCGAAGTTCGTCATCCAGAAGCACAACGCGAGCTCGCTCCACTACGACTTCCGGTTGGAGGTCGACGGCGTGCTCAGGTCGTGGGCCGTCCCCAAGGGCCCGTCGACCGACCCGCGCGAGAAGCGGCTCGCAGTGGAGGTCGAGGACCACCCGCTGTCGTGGGGGTCGTTCGAGGGGGTGATCGGGCGCGGCTACGGCGCCGGGACCGTGATCGTCTGGGACGCCGGCACGTACCGGGCGTTGGGCGACAAGCCGCTGGCCGAGGCGCTCGACGCGGGTCGCGCGTCGTTCTGGCTCGAGGGGTCGAAGCTGCGCGGCGGCTACACGCTCACCCGCACCAGGATGCGCGGCGCGGGCAAGCCGCAGTGGCTCCTGATCAAGCGCCGCGACGAGGAGGCGGACGCGCGCCGGCGGCCGGTCTCGACGCAGCCCGAGTCGGTGCTGAGCGGGAAGACGATCGAGCAGGTCGCGGCGGGCGAGTGAGCGGCGCGCGCTTCGTCCAGCCGATGAAGGCGGTGCTGTCGGACAGGCCGTTCTCGGACCCCGCCTGGATCTTCGAGCGCAAGCTCGACGGGATCCGCTGCGTGGCGGT
>JAXDHW010000047.1:0-2604 GCA_034664365.1 Thermoleophilaceae bacterium | reverse complement strand
TTCTTGGCGGTCGGCGCACCGATCGCCCGGCCGTCGATCGCCTCGAACAGCGGGACGATGCTCCAGATCGTGGCGAGCGGGTTCTGGTCGTGGTCGTCGAGGCGGTCGTTGTACCAGTGGTGGCTCGTGTTCCACCAGTGCTTGCGCGCGTCGGCGATGCCCTTCTTGGCGAGCGCCGCGTAGTGCGCGCGGCCGTGCGTGGCTGCGTTCGCCGTTGCGGCCGTCACGGCGGTGAGCACGAGCAGGGCGAGGGCGAGGGCGAGGGCGAGGGCGCACATCAGGGCGCGAGCGCGGGCCATGAGACGAAGGTAGCGGCGCGGACGGGAGATGGCGAGGGCCCGGCGCGGTGGCCGGGCCCTCGTCATGTCATGCGGCTGTTGCGTTGCTACGCCGTGGGCGGCGTGTCGGTGCCGTCGCCGGCGTCATCGCCGGTGTCGGTGCCGCCGGTGTCGCCGGTGTCGCCCGTGTCACCGGACGCGCTCGGCGCACCCTGGTCGACGACGCGCTTCGCGACGATCGGCTGCGCCGGATCCGGATCGCTGCCCTTCGCGATGCGGCTGTGGACGGCCACGCGGTCGCCGACGGCCACGTCCGCGAGGTCGCGGCTGCCGTCGCCGTTCACGTCACGCACGACGATGCGCGCGTTCGAGACGTCGACCGTCACCGTCTGGCCACGCAGGGCCTTGCCGTGGTGGTTGGCGTTCTTTACGAGCACGTCGATCGTGCCGTCCCCGACGGCGGTGACCGTGCCCTTGATGTTCAGGGCTCGCGTCTTGGGCCCGTGGCCCTTGCCGTGGTTCTCGCTCGCGGCCGGCCGCTGGCCGTGCCCCGAGCCGTGCCCCTTTGCCCCCGCGTCGGCGACCGGAATCCCGATCGCCGCGATCGCGCCGAGCGCGACCAGCGGGCGTATGAGCTTCGACTTCATAGTGCCTCCTTCGGAAACTGGGCTGCCTCCGTTCCCGAAGGCCCCTTGCTTTGCGCCCCCGCCTCGCGGCGGGTTTGCCTTTTCGTGAAGGTCTCCCCTCGTCCATATCAACACGCCCGAGCGCCCGGAGTTGAGATAGTGCGCCCGGCTGGACGTATGTCCGACGGATCAGCCGGGGAACGGCGGCGGCCCGAGCAGGTCGATGCTGGCCGACCGCTCCGCCACCTCGCGCAGCCGGTCGAGGTCCGGCGGGCGCGCGGCATCGGACGCCGACCGCACGGGGTCGCTCGCCTCGCGGTAGAAGCCCTCACCCGTCCCGGGTGTCTGAATGCAGAGGAGCCGCGCGGTCTCGGAGGTGACGAGAAACGCGTGCGGGACCCCGCGCGGGGCGACGAGCAGGCCGCCCGCGCCCACTGTCTGCTGCTCACCGTCGGTGTCCACGAGCAGCTCGCCCTCGAGGACGTAGATCGTCTCGTCCTCGTTCGGGTGCACGTGCAGCGGCGTGGCCTTGCCGCGCACGACGTCGTCCTCGAAGAGCGAGAAAGCCCCGCCCGTCTCGGCAGCCGAAGCCTTCATCGTGAACACGCCACCGCCCGCGAACCACAGCTGCTCCCCCTCGCCATCCTGCCGCACGATCGCCGTCGCAGTGCTCATGTCGCCTCCCTCGGCGGTTCGTCGCCGCCGTGCGCTAGTGTGGTTGTCAGGTGCCCGTCGTGGGCAGTACAGTACCACAATGACCAGCGCCATCCCATATGATCAGTCCGGGCGCGTCCAGCAGAAGGCGAGGACGCGTGCGGCCCTGCTCGACGCGGCGCGTGAGCTGCTCGCGGAAGGCGTGTCGCCCAGCGTCGAGCAGGCCGCGGACCGTGCGGCCATCTCGCGGACCACCGCCTACCGCTACTTCCCCAACAGACGATCGCTGATCGCCGCCACGTTCCCCGTCCTCGAGCAGGCATCGCTGCTCGGGGACGACCCGCCGGACGACGTGGAGGAACGCCTGGAGCGGCTTGTCGACGCGCTCACGCGGCAGCTCCTGGACCACGAGCCCGAGTACCGCGCGCAGCTGCGTCTCTCGCTCGAGCCGGCCGAGGGGCCGCGCGAGCCGCTGGCGCTGCGCCAGGGCCGGGCGATCGGGTGGCTCGAGGACGCGCTCGCGCCGCTGCGAGGCCGACTCCCGAAGGCGGAGCTACGGAGGCTCGTGCTGGCGATCCGCGCGACGATTGGAATCGAGGCCTTCGTGTGGCTGACGGACGTGGGCGGCGTCTCGCGCGACGAGGCCGTCGCGATCATGCGCTCGTCGGCGTTGAGCCTCCTGCGCGTGGCCGGCGAGGACGCGGGCGAGGCGGGCCGGCGCGGCAGTCGACGCCGGCCCTAGACGCTTGTGGTGCCCGTGGGCACGCGCCCTGCCCGTCGCTCGTGGGGCAGCTCGTCGGCACCCGCGGCGTCGAGCTCCTCGGCGCTCACCACGGCATCGCGACCGCGCGCCTTTGCCGCGTACAGCGCTCGGTCCGCGTCCCGGAAGAGCGACTCGAACGTCACGGCGTCGCCGGACGCGGTCGTCACGCCGATCGAGACCGTCACGGCCAGGCCTCCGGGGCGGCACTCGCGGATGGAGCTGCAGAGGCGCTCCGCGACCGCGCGTGCCTCCGCGGCGGCCACGCCGGGAAGCACGAGCACGA
>JAXDHW010000008.1:0-5141 GCA_034664365.1 Thermoleophilaceae bacterium | reverse complement strand
CCCCGCCGGCCTCGAGCTGATCGTCTTCGGCCCCCGCCACGAGGGCGACGGCGAAATCCTCCCGGACTTCTGGTCCGACTGAGCAGTAACGAAGAGCGACGTATAGGCGGCGCGGATGCGCCGATGTTCACCCGAGGGTGGCTCCCCGGAGCGTAAGCGAAGGGCACCCGAGGGGGAATGTCGGCGCAGCCGCGCAGCCAGCCCGCCTAGACGTTCTTGAGAGCCTCGACAAGCTCCTTAACCGCGTCAGCGGATTTCCCAAGCTCCGAGCGCTCATCGTCCTCGAGCTCGATCTCCACGATCTCCTCGATCCCCTCGGCGCCCAGCCGCACCGGGACCCCGACGAACAGACCGTCGATCCCGAACTCGCCCTGGCACAGGGCTGCGCACGGCAGGACTCGCTTCTGGTCGAAGACGATCGAGTCGACCATCTCCGCCACCGCCGCCGACGGCGCGTAGAAGGCCGAGCCCTTCTGGAGCAGCTTGACCACCTCGGCTCCGCCGTCGCGCGTGCGCTGGACTATCTCCTCCAGGCGGTCGTCGGCGATCTTCTGGCGGATCGGGATACCGGCGACGTTGGTGTACGAGACGACGGGAACCATCGTGTCGCCGTGGCCGCCGAGCACGAATCCGGTGATGTCACGGGCCGACACTCCGAGCTCCCACGCGAGGAAGGTGCGGAAGCGGGCGGAGTCGAGGATCCCGGCCATCCCGATCACGCGCTGGCGCGGGAACTGCGTGGTGTCGAACGCCACGTGGCACATCGCGTCGAGCGGGTTGGTCACCACGATCACGATCGCGTCGGGCGAGCGGTCCTTCACCTCGGTCGCGACGCCGCCCACGATCTCCTTGTTCTTGGCGAGCAGGTCGTCGCGACTCATACCCGGCTGGCGCGGAAACCCCGATGTGATTACCACTATGTCCGAGCCCGAGGTTTCCTCGTAACCGTTCGAGCCGACCACCGTGGGCTCGTAGCCCACCACCGGTCCTGACTGGTTCAGGTCGAGCGCCTTGCCCTGCGGCATGCCCTCCACGATGTCGACCAGCACGACGTCTGCGTAGTCACGCTCCGCAAGCCTCTGTGCAGTCGTAGCACCGACATTTCCTGCTCCAACTACTGTTATCTTCCGTCTCACCCTTACTCACCTTTCATGGAGGGACTCTGAATGGCTGACTTTCTATCCGAGCAGCTTTCCGCACTCGAGAAGCGGTTGAACGCTCTCCGGCCGCAGTTCGAGGAGTACCTCCACCTCGAGAAGGTGAAGGAGGCGCTTGAGGGCGTCGGCAAGGACGTCACCGGGCGTCGCGGCCCCGGCCGTCCGAAGGGCAGCACGAGCCGGCGCGGCCCCGGCCGTCCGAAGGGCAGCACCACTCGCCGCAAGAGCACCAACGGCAGGCGTCGCCGCCGCCGCGGGGGCACGCGCGCCGACCAGGCGCTCAAGGTCGTCCGGGAGAACCCGGGGATCACGGTGAGCGAGCTCGGCGGCAAGCTGAACATCAAGCAGCCGAACTACCTGTATCGCGTCATGAACCAGCTCCAGAGCGAGGGAGCCGTGGCCAAGCAGGGCAAGGGGTACACCGCCAAGTAGCGCGGGTGGCGGCTAGGCCGCCACCCTTTCCATCTTGGCGATGATCGCGTCGGCCACGTCCGACGTCCCGACCGCGGTCGGATCGTCGCGCGACGGCTTCATGTCGTAGGTGACCGACTCGCCCTCGCGGATCACGTCGGCGATCGCACCCTCGAGCCGCTCGGCGGCGTCGCGCTCCTCGACGTGACGCAGCAGCATCACCCCGGAGAGCATCAGTGCCATCGGATTCACCTTGTTCTGACCCTTGTATTTCGGTGCAGATCCGTGCACCGCTTCGAACACCGCATAGTCGTCACCGATATTTGCGCCGGGCGCCATCCCGAGCCCGCCGATCAGCCCGGCGCCGAGGTCGGACACGATGTCGCCGTAGAGGTTGGGCAGCACGATCACGTCGTACTCCTCGGGCCGCGACACCAATTGGTTACACAGGTTGTCCACGATCCGGTCCTCGAACTCGATATCGGGATATTCCTGTTCAGCAACCTCTTTAGCGGTGTGAAGAAATAAACCGTCAGTGAACTTCATGATGTTGGCCTTGTGCACGGCCGTGACCTTGGAACGGCCGTAGGCCTTTGCGTATTCGAACGCCTCACGCACGATGCGCTTGGTGCCGGTGACGGATATCGGCTTGATCGAGATGCCGATGTCCTCACGCAGCTCGGTGCCGTTCGTGTCCTTGATGAACTGACGCAGCTTCTCGGTGTCCTCTTCGCCGATCTCGTACTCGACGCCGGCGTACAGGTCCTCGTGGTTCTCGCGCACCACGACGAGGTCCGTCTCCGGGAAGCGCGTGCGGACACCCTCGTAGGCCTTGCACGGCCGCAGGCAGGCGTACAGGTCGAGCTCCTTGCGGAGGGCGACGTTCACGGACCGGAAGCCGGAGCCGACCGGCGTGGTGATCGGGCCCTTGATCGCGAGTCCGCGCTCGCGGATCGACTCGATCACGCGGTCGGGCAGGGGCGTCCCCTCGCTCTCGTACACGTCGGTCCCGGCGTCCTGCCAGTCCCATTCGAACTCCACTCCGGTGGCCTCGAGCACGCGCCGCACGGCCTCGGAGATCTCCGGTCCGGTTCCGTCGCCGCGGATGAAGGTGACGCGGTAAGCCAACTCGGTCCTTTCTCTCGGTTCTGAGGCCGCATCATGCCATGCGCCTGCACCTACCATTGACCGATCGGCGGTGGTCGCTCCATACAGCTTGCCCGCGTCTTCGGCGTGCGCATCGGCGTGGATCCGAGCTGGTTCGTCGTCCTCTTCCTCGTGATCTGGTCGCTCTCCGGATCGTTCAAGCAGGTCTATCCGGGCGACGACACCAAGGCGTTCGTGCTCGCCACGCTCAGCGCGCTGCTGTTCTTCACGTCGGTCGTGCTGCACGAGCTCGGGCACGCGGTGGTCGCGATCAGGAACGGCATCGGCATCTCCGGGATCGACCTCTGGCTGTTCGGCGGGGTCGCGCGGATGAAGGGCGACACGCGGACGGCCGGCCAGGAGTTCCGGGTGGCGATCGCGGGCCCGGTGGTCACCGCCGTGATCGCGCTGGCCTGCTGGCTCGGAGCGCGCGCGGTCGGCGGCGGCCACTACCTCGACGGCCTCTCCCTCCATGCGCACGGCGGCGAGATCAAGCCCGCCGTCGCGGTCCTCTCGTTCCTCGCGCTGATCAACGTGATCCTGCTCGTCTTCAACCTCGTGCCGGGGTTCCCGCTCGACGGCGGCCGCATCGCGCGGGCGATCGCCTGGTGGCGCACCGGCGACCGCGATCGCGCCACGCGCTTCGCGGCGCGCCTCGGCCGCGCGTTCGGCTTCCTCCTGATCGCAGTCGGGATCTACATCCTGCTGCGCCCCAACAGTGACGTCGTGGGCGGCATCTGGCTCGTGGCCGTCGGCTTCATGCTCTCCCAGTCCGCCCGCGCGGCGGAGGTGCAGAGCCGGATCTCGGAGCGGGTCGCGGGGCTCACGGTGTCGGACGTGATGGACGCCGAGCCGGTCGTGCTCCCCGCACAGACCAAGCTCGACCGCGCCCTCGACGAGTTCTTCCTGCGCTACCGCTGGCCCTGGTTCCCGGTGGTCGACGCCACCGGCCGCTTCCTCGGGCTGGTGAGCCGCCAGAAGGTGGAGGACGTGCCCGAGGCGCTCCGCCCGGGGTCGAGCGTCGACGAGGTGATGTCGATCGAGAACGCCGGCAGCTACAGGATCGGCGTGGACGAGCCGCTCGAGTCGCTGCTCAGCTCGGAGGGCCTGGCGCGCCTCGGCGCGCTGATGGCGGTCGATCCCGACGGCGTGCTGCGCGGGATCGTGACGCTGGACCAGGTGCGGCGCGCGCTGCGGGCGCCGACCGCGATCCCCTAGCGACCTACCAGTCCGGCCGCTCGTCGAAGCGGTTGCCGGTCTGGACGGTGATCTGGTCGAGCCCGCCGCCGTCGGTCTTGACGGTGTAGAGCGACCCCTCGGCGTCGAAGACGATCCGGCTGTCGTCCGGCGACCAGGCGGGATTGTCGGCGAACCCGCCGCCGAGCTGCACCCGCTTGACCACGGTGTGCCGCCCGCCTCCGCCGTAGTGGACGGTGAGGATCCTGCCGTTGCAGCTGTAGGCGATGCTCTTGCCGCTCGACCAGTCCGGCGACCGGGCCACGCAGGATCCGTGGGTGACCTTCTTCATCTGGCTGCCGTCGGAGCGCATCCGCCAGATCTGGCCGCCGCGCTCGAACGCGATCGACTTGCCGCTGGGAGAGAAGGTGGGGTTCTGCGCGTCGATGCTGAACTTGGTGAGGCGGTGGTAGCCCGAGCCGTCCGACTTCACGGTCGCGATCGCGTAGTGGGTGTTCTCGCCGTCGAGGTTGTTGGTGGTGAAGGCGATCAGCTGGCCGTCGCTGCGGTAGGTCGGCGAGTCCGCGGACGGGCGCTTGAACTCCGGCAGCTCGTGGCGTTGCGTGCCGTTCGGCTTGACCGTCTCGAGCGGGCGGCCGACGAACAGGATCAGCGTGTGGTCCGGGCGCCAGGCCGTGTAGTAGGTGTCCACCGGGGCCCCGTCGTGCGTGACCTCGAAGACGCCGGAGCCGTCGGGCTTGACCGTGTAGACCCGCGAATGGGTGTTGCTGGTGGTGTCCCCGCCGTCCTGGCGCACGAACGTGATCCGCGGGGACGACGCGAGGCTCGGCGCCGCCAGAAGTGCGAGGCCGACCAGCGCGAGGGCCGCGGTTGCGGCACGGCTGGGGAGCGTGCGCCGGGTCATGAGGCGGGCAGCCTAGCGAGCCGCGCTGACATAGAATCGGGCTCGGTCCGCGCCGGCGCCCCCGGCGCGGTTCGCTGAAGGAGCCCCTGACCGAATGCCCACCCACGACGTCCTTGTGATCGGAGCCGGCCTCGCCGGCCAGCGCGCGGCGCTCGCCGCCGCGGAGGAGGGCGCCGCGGTGGGGATCCTCTCCAAGGTGCACCCGGTCCGATCCCACTCGAACGCGGCGCAGGGCGGCATCAACGCGGCCCTCAACCCCGAGGACTCATGGGAGTCGCACGCCTTCGACACCGTGAAGGGCTCCGACTACCTGGGCGACCAGGACG
>JAXDHW010000334.1:0-10102 GCA_034664365.1 Thermoleophilaceae bacterium | reverse complement strand
GGCTACAGCTCGGCCACACCGCAGAACCGCGACCCGTCGGTCTCGCCCGAGCCGCTCATCGACTTCTCCTCCGGCTACATCCTGCGCAACATCGCCGACTGGCCGAAGCAGGGATCGAAGGCGCCGTGGCGCCTCCACCAGAACTACGCACGCGACCTGGTGCTGCTGCGGTTCGGCGCGGTCGACGACGAGGCGATGGAGTTCTCGAACGGTCAGCCGTCGAGCTCGCGCACCAGCGCCTCGACCCGCGCCGCGATGTCGTAGCGGATCGCGCGCACCTCATCGACCGGGCGGCCCTTCGGGTCGGGGAGGTCCCAGTCGACGTAGCGCTTGCCCGGGATGTACGGGCATTCGTCGCCGCAGCCCATCGTCACGACAACGTCGGCGCGCTCGGCCGCCTCGCGCGTGAGCCTCTGCGGCACGCGATCGGCCAGGTCGATGCCGAGCTCCCGCATGACCTCCACGACCTCCGGGTGCACGCGCTCGCCCGGCGTGGTGCCGGCCGAGTCGGCCGTGTGGCGCCCGGCCGCGGCTCGCTCGAAGAGCGCCGCGCTCATCTGCGAGCGCCCCGCGTTGTGGAGGCACACGAACAGCGCGCGGGCCACGGCTAGGACGCCGTCACAGCGTGGACAGCGGCACGCCGACGATGTTCATGCGCCGGGTCAGGCCGTCGAGCGCGAACGACCGGATCTCCTCGGCGCTCGCGCCGAGCGCGTCCCAGTCGGTGCCCTCGCGGTCGGGCGGCGCGAGCGACTCGGCCACCACGGGGAGCAGGCCGCGCAGCGTCGCGCGCACGTTCTCCGCGAGCCCCGGCTCGCCGCTCACCGCCTCGCGCAGGAACCACGTGCCGTAGCCGATGTGCCGCTGCTCGTCGTGGTGGATCTTCGAGTAGCCCTCGACGAACCCCGGCAAGAGCCCCTCGCGCTCGAGGTAGCGGGTGATGAACCTGAACGCCGTGAGCCCGAGCGTGCCCTCGATGACCATGTGGTAGGTGGTCACGAAGTCGACCTTGGCGCCGGCGTCGCCGGGCGCGGCCACGAGGCGTTCGTGCGCCTGCACCAGCGCCTCGTCGAAGAGCTTGGAGAACGCGGGGGAGAGCTGCTCGCGCGCCGTCTCGACGTGCGCGGCGATGGCCGCGGGGTCGGCGATCACCTCGTCCTGGAAGCGCGCGTAGAACTGCATGTGGCGCGCCTCGTCGACCTGCTGCGTGGCCAGGAAGGTGGCCTCCTCCTCGCTGCCGTACGCGAGCACCAGCCCGGCGAACTTCGTGGTGATCCGCTCCTCCGCGACCATCAGCGACGAGAGAGCCCAGAACACGAGGTCGCGGTCCTCGCCGCTCATCGCCGGCCACTGCTCGCGGTCGGTGGCGAGCTCGATGGCGAACGGGCTCCACTGCTCGTCCTCCCAGTGCCGGTAGAGGGTCTGGGGATCGTGCAGGTGGATCACGCGCGGGCCGCCGCGCAGCAGGCGGCCTCCTCCTCCACGTCCTCGTGAGTCGCGAAGACCTCCCACGGCGTGCCGTCCGGGTCGCGCACCCAGATCTTGTCCTGCCGCGCGTAGCAACAGGTGGTGTCCATCTCGTCGAACGCGGCGAGCCCGGCCGCGACCAGCCGCTCACGGGCCGCCAGCACGTCCGCGGTGGACGCCACCTGGATCCCGGCATGGTTGAACGCCCCGAGCTCGGCGCGGGCGCCCTCGTTGAGCGTGAAGTTGAGCGCCGGCTCGGCCACCGAGAACTTGGCGTAGCCGGGGCGGACCTTCTCGGGGCGGGTGCCGAACAGGGCCTCGTAGAAGGGGATCGAGCGCGGGACGTCGGACACGGTGAGCGCCAGGTGCGGTCTCAGGACAGCCATGAGCGAAGCTCCTCCAGGGATTCGGGATGTACGTAGTAGAAGGCCCACAGGCCGCGCCGCTCGACCCCGACTATGCCGGCGTCGCGCAGCTTCTTGAGGTGATGCGAGAGCGTGGGCTGGGAGACGTCGAACAGCGGGACGAGCTCGCACACGCAGACCCTGCCCGCGTGCTTGCGGAGCACGTCGACGAGCTGGACGCGGATCGGGTCGGACAGCGCGCGGGCGACGGCGGCGAGGCGCTCGGCATCGCGCGGGGCGACATCCGGGTGCACGAGCGGCTCACAGCACGGCTCGCCCGCCGGTCGCTTGCGCTTGGGCTCCATGACTAGATCGACACTCATCGATGTAAGAGCGTAACACGCCCGGACGACCGGTAGGGTGACGCCGATGGGCCTCCTCGACCGCCTGCGCACGAGCGACTCCGCCGACGACGAACGGCCGCCTTCGCTCGCCCGCGACGCGGTCACGATGCGCGCGACGCTCACCGGGCTCCACGCGGAGCGGGGCGGTGCCGGCGAGCCCGATCTGCGCGGCGTCACGCGCGACCTGCTGGAGGGGGAGGTCGAGGCGCCGACCGCCGACGTGCGCCGGCTGATCGCTCAGGACGTCGACCCGCAGGAGTTCTACGAGCGCGAGCTGGCGCCGAGCTGGGACGGCCTCGACGAGATGGCGCGAGCGGACAAGCTGGACGGCTTCCTCGAGCTCGCGCGGATGATGGAGGCGTCGCCCGACGCGCTGCCGCGCGACATGGCGGCCTCGCTGCGCACCAAGCTGCTGATCCTCGCGTGGGCCTTCGACGAGGCGCACGGCTACCTCGGCCAGATGGCCGCCGGCGGCACGGGCTGAGGGCGGGGGACGGGACGGACTCGAACCGCCGCGTGCGCGGCTGCGTAAGCCTCCACGTGACGCGGCGACATGGCGGTACGCTGCCAGCGTGAGTAGGGAGGGGCGCACGGGGCGCAGAGCGTTGGTCGCCGCGGCCGTCGGCGTCGCCGCGCTGGCCGCCACGGCGAGCTCCGGCGCGTCCGGCACCCAGTCGGCGGGCGAGAACGCGAGGAACTCCAAGCCGGTCGCCGCCCTCGCGCCCAGGCACGCACGCGTGCGCGTGGGGAAGAAGATCCTGCTCGACGCCTCGCGCTCGCGCGACGCCGACGGGCGGATCCTCTACCACCTCTGGGATCTCGACGGCGACGGTGTGTTCGAGCGCAGCAGCGGTCGCCACGCCCGCATCCGCCACGCCTTCCGGAAGGCGGGCACGGTGCGCATCGGCGTCGCGGTGATCGACGACGACGGCGGCTACGCCGTCCGGCACGCGCGCGTGAAGGCGGTGGCCGCCCCGGCGGCGCAGACCGCGCCGGCGGCCAGCTCGGAGAACACCGGCGCTCCCCACGCGCACGTGCGCGCGGCCACGCGCGAGAAGCACCGGGCGAACGTGCGGCGCGCCAAGGCCTCGGCGACGACGACCACGGCGTCGCCGACCGTCACGGCCGCCTCGTCCACCACGGTCGTGATCAAGGACTTCGCCTTCAAGCCGATCACGGTGACGGTCAACGTGGGCGACACCGTCACCTGGCGCAACGACGACACGACGGTGCACACGGCGACGGCGGACGACGGGAGCTTCGACACGGGTCCGCTGTCGAACGGCAGCACCGGTCAGTTCCGCTTCGAGAAGGCCGGCACCTTCAAGTACCACTGCACGCCGCACGCGACGACGATGAAGGCCACGGTCGTGGTCAAGGCATCGGGCACGACCAGCACGGACTCGGGCGGCACGAGCCCGGGCAACTCGAGCGGCGGCTCGAGCGGCAACGGCTCGAACCACTCGAGCCTGCCGCACACGGGGCTCGAGATCGCGGCCCTCCTGCTCGCCGGCCTGCTGCTGCTGGGCGCGGGCACCGCGCTGCGCCGCCGCCTGGCTCGCTCCTAACGGGACAACTTCTCGCCCCAGGGCCTAACATGTCCCCCGTCCGGGGGGACGCCGGTCCCAGTCCAAGGTGACCGACAAACTAAGCATCCGCTTTCCGCGCGAGCCGGACTCGGTTCCCGCCGCACGCGCCGCCCTGGCCGAGTTCGAGGAACACGTCGGGGCCTCCAGGCTGTACGACGCGTCGCTCTGCCTGAGCGAGTTGGTGACGAACGCGATCCAGCACCCGGACACCGAGTCGGGTGACGAGCTCGAGCTCGAGCTGCGCCTGACCGGCGATGCGCTCCGCGTACAGGTCGTCGATCCGGGTGGTGGCTTCCAGCCCGGGCCGCCCACGGAGGGCGACGAGCGCGGCTGGGGACTCTTCATCGTGGACCAGCTCTCCGCGCGCTGGGGGACCGAGCCCGGGGAGCGGACCGTGATCTGGTTCGAGATCGAACGCGCCGACGGCGACGCGCGCGGCGCGGCGACGGCGGGCGCGCCGCTGGACGCGGTGGATGCCGGTGACGCCGCCGGCCGCCGCGACGAGATCGCGAACCTCGTCGGACGCCTCCGCGCAGGGCCCGCGATCCAGTAGGTTGCGGCCGCCGCGCCGCGACGACTCCGGAGGATTGCCTTGGAAAGCTGGGACACCCGCTCGCTCGACATTCAGCCGCACCATCCCGAGGTGCTCCGCACCGACGGCGAGGCCCGCGTCATCGCCATCCAGCTCCCGGCCGGCGAGGAGCTTCAGGAGCACCAGGTGCACGAGCGCGCCTACCTGCTGGTGGCCGAAGGCGAGATCGAGGTCGACGGTGAGGGAAACACCGAGTCCGGCGGCCCCGGCTACCTCGCGATCTTCGACCCGAAGGAGCCGCACGAGGTGCGAGCCAAGACCGACGCGCGGCTCGTGCTGATCCTGGCGCCCTGGCCGGGTGCGGGTCACCCGAGCGAACGCCCCGCCGGCTGACCGCGCGCGGGCGGTTGCCATAATCGGGGCCGTCCATGGACCCAGCCCGTAAGCGAAAGATCCGGCTCGTGGTGGCGCTCACCGCTGCCGTCGTGCTGGCCGGCGCCCTCGTGTGGACGAGCTTCGGCAGCGCCACGGAGGCGGCCACGCCGTCGCAGGCGCTGCACGGCGCTCCCGGGCGCTCGATCGAGGTGACCGGCAAGGTGGTCGACGGGTCGGTCCGCCGCGGCGATCCGCTCCGCTTCCGGGTCCGCGACCGCAACGGCGCGACGTCGATCCCCGTGGTCTACCGCGGCACCATCCCGGATCCGTTCCGCGAGGGCCGGGAGGTGATCGTCACGGGCAGGATGCAGAACGGCACGTTCGTGGGGCAGCGCGACTCGCTCGTCACCAAGTGCCCGTCGAAGTTCCAGAGCAAGCCGGGCGGGAAGACGCTGTAGTGACAGGGGCGGTCGGGAACGCCTGCCTGGCCGTCGGGCTCGGCGCGGCGCTGTACGCCGCGGGGGCGGGGGTCTACGGCGCGCGCAGCGGGCGGCGCGAGTTCGTGACCTCCGCGCGCTGGGCGATGTACTGCCTGGCCGGGCTGCTCACGATCGCGATGATCATGCTCGAGTCGGCGTACCTGCGCACCGACCTGTCGTTCAAGCTCGTAGCGCAGAACTCGTCGCACGAGACGCCCACGTTCTACAAGCTCACCGCGCTGTGGTCGAGCCAGGAGGGCTCCCTGCTCCTGTGGGCGTTCCTGCTGTCGGTGTACTCGAGCGTGGTGCTGCTCGTCACGCGCCGGAAGCTGCGCGAGATCGTGCCCTGGGCGACGGCCGTGCTCGGCGTCGTGGCCGCGTTCTTCCTGTCGCTGATGATCGTCTTCGGCCAGAACCCGTTCGCCAAGCTGGCGCGGGCGCCGGTCGACGGCAACGGGCTCGAGCCGCTCCTGCGCCACCCGGCGATGGCGATCCACCCGCCGATGCTCTACTCGGGCTACGTCGGCTTCGCGATCCCGTTCGCGTTCGCGGTCGGCGCGCTGATCACGCGCCGCACGGGCGCCGACTGGATCCGCTCCACGCGGCGGTTCGCACTCGTGGCGTGGACTCTCCTGGGCACGGGGATCCTGCTCGGCGCGCTCTGGTCGTACTCGGAGCTCGGGTGGGGTGGCTACTGGGCCTGGGACGCGGTGGAGAACGCGTCGCTGATGCCGTGGCTGCTCGGCACTGCGTTCATCCACTCGGTGATGGTGCAGGAGAAGCGCGGGATGCTGAAGATGTGGAACGCGGGCCTGATCATGGCCACGTTCACCGCGGCGCTGATCGGGACGTTCCTGGTCCGCTCGGGAATCCTCGACTCGATCCACGCGTTCGGGGCGTCGACGCTGGGCGTGCCGTTCCTGATCTTCATCGGCGTCGTGGCGATCGGGTCGGTGGTCCTGCTCGTCTCGCGCCGCGACTCGCTCCGCTCCGAGGGGCAGCTCGAGTCGCTGCTCTCGCGGGAGACCTTCTTCCTGCTCAACAACCTCGTGCTCGTGGTGCTCTGCCTGGTGATCTTCTGGGGCACGTTCTTCCCGCTGATCTCGGAGGCGGTCACCGGTACGAAGCAGAGCTGGGGCCCGCCGATGTTCGAGCGCTGGACGGTGCCGCTCGCCCTGCTCCTCGCGCTCCTGTCCGGCATCGGCCCGCTGCTCACCTGGCGACGCGCATCGCCGGCCACGGTGCGGCGGGCGCTCAAGTGGCCGCTCGTGGCCACCGCGGTGGCGCTCGGCGTGATGCTCGTGGTCACGCCCGCGGCCGAGAGCGTCACCTCGCTGATCATGTTCACGCTGATCGCGTTCGTCCTTGCCGCCGTGGCGCAGGAGTTCCTGCGCGGCGCGAGCGCCCGGCGCGTGATGGCGCGCGAGTCGTGGCCCGCGGCCATGGCGTCGCTCGTGCGCCGGAACCGGCGCCGCTACGGGGGCTACCTTGTCCACGCCGGGATCGCCATCCTGTTCCTCGGCGTGGCCGCGTCGTCGGGTTTCCACGCGCAGAAGGACGTCAGCCTGCGGCCGGGGCAGTCGACGCGGATCGACGGCTACACGGTCACCTACCGTCGCCCGACGGCCGGCATCAACAGCGATCGCGGCGGTACCGGCGCGCCGATCTCGCTCGGCGCAGTGCTCGACGTGCGCAGGGGCGGCGACCACTGGACGATGCGGCCCTCGCGCAACTACTACAAGAACAACGACGGCACCGGCGGGGTGTTCGGCCAGTACTTCACGGGCGACTCGACCAGCGAGGTCGACCTGCGGTGGGGGCTGAAGCGCGACTTCTGGATGGCGGTGCAGCCCGACACAACGGGGCTGATGAAGCCGCTGCGGGAGCTCAACCGCCGGTTCTCCAACGCCAGCGAGCGCACGCAGATCGCCGGGTTCGTGGCGCTGATGGAGGTCTACCGCCGCACGGCGCCGCCCGCGCAGTTCCGGGCGATCGTCTCGCCGATGATCGCGTGGATCTGGATCGGCGGCGCGATCGTGCTCGTCGGGACGCTCACCGCCCTGTGGCCGACGGCCGAGGCCAGGCGGCGCCGGGCCGCCTCGCTCGCGGCGGCCCGCCTCGGGCGCGAGCTCTCGCGGGCCTAGCGCGCGGCTGCCCCGATTCTGTCTGCTTTGTGCTCGCTATAGCGAGTAAAAAGCTGATCGAATCGCGATCCGGTGGGTCGCGCCGCCGCCGCCATACACTCGGCCGGAGTGGAGTACGCGCTCGCGATCGTCGTCTTCGGGCTCGGTGTGGCGTTCCTGGTGGTGCGCCCACTGTTGCGGCCGGCTGAGCGCGAAGCACCCGACCAGGCGCGGCGCGAGCAGCTCGAGGCGGCCAAGGAGGCCAAGTACCGGGAGATCCGCGACGCGGACCTCGACCACCGGATGGGGAAGCTCTCCGACGAGGACCACCGGGAGACCGATCGTGAGCTGCGCAGGCAGGCGATCGAGATCCTGCGACAGCTCGACGAGCTCGCCCCGGAGGAGGCGCCCGGCGGCCCCGAGGGCGCCGATGCCCGCCGCTAACCTACGCCGCGCGTGACCACGATTCTCGAGATCACGATGATCATCATCTCGGTGGTGCTCATCCTGCTCGTGCTCCTGCATTCGGGCAAGGACGCCGGGCTCTCCGGCGCGTTCGGCGTCGGCAGCGGTGCCGGGCCGTTCGGCGGCGGCTCGCTCGTCGAGCGCAACCTCGATCGCTGGACCATCGCTTTCGCGGTCCTGTTCGTGGCGAACGTGATCGCGCTGTTGAAGATCTAGCCGGCGCCCGCGCCCGCGCCGTCCGCGACGAACTCCCCGATCAGCCGGGCGAGCTCCTCGGGCTGGTCCTCCGGCACGAACGAGTACGAGTCCTGGATCGTGACGAGCCGCGCGTCGGGCAGGATCGACGCGAGCTTCTGGGCGTCGGCGAGCGGGAAGACCCGATCGGCCGCGGCCCAGGCGATCAGCACCGGCCTGTCGAAGGCGCCGAGCCGCTCGGCCGCCGCGAGCGTGTGCCGCTTGTTCACGCCGCGCAGCACCTTGGCGGCGTCGCGGCGCACCCCGGCGCTCGTGGCCAGCGGCTGCGTCCAGCCCTCGAGGACGTCGGCCGGCGGGTCCTGGTGCATCAGCCACCCGAACGCGTTGGGCGCGCGGCGCACCGGGCGTAGGCGGGCGGCGCGCGCGAGCAGCGACAGGCCGCCCGGGACGCTGGAGAGCGGGCGAAGGTACTTGAACATCAGCGGGAAGAAGTGCTCGAAGGCGTCGCACGAGGTGAGCACCAGGGAGCCGAGCCGGTCGCCGTGGTTCGCGGCGGCGATCTGGGTCAGCGCGCCACCGGTGTCGTTGCCCACGACCGTCGGGCGCTCGAGCTCAAGCGCGCCGATGAAGTCCACGATCAGCTTGGCGAGGCCGGGCGGGCTGAGGTCGGCGTCCTCGCGCATTGGGACCTCGTGCGCGCCGAGCGGCAGGTCGGGCACGATGCAGCGGTGCCCCTGGGCGGCCAGCCGCGGCGCCACGCCGCGCCAGAGGTCGCCGTTCACGAGCACGCCGTGGACGAAGACGAGCGGGTCGCCCGACCCGGTCTCGCGGTAGCGGATCGTCCCCTGCGGGAGCTCCACCTCGCGCTGCTCACCGAGCGTCGCGGTCCTCGACATCGCTACGACCTCCCCTCGCCGGACATGGACACGCCCGAGGTCAGTGTCCCGCAGACGACCGAGTGTTCTGTGAGAGGCATCACCTGGCCGCGTCGCGCGGTACTCCCGCGCGCTAGCGGATGTCGCGGCTCAGGTGGTTCAGGTGCTTGGGCTCCTCGCGGTTGCCCGCGAGGTCGATCGCGCGCACGATCACCCGGTAGTGACCACGCGGGAGCCGGTGCGCCTTGAGCGACAGCTTCCAGTGACGCGTGCCGCGCGCCCGCAGCAGCACCGGGTGGCGGCAGTTGTGCCGCCTGCCGAGGCGGCCGTTGGGGAGCACGAAGCGGCAGCCGTGCTTGTCGACCCGTGCCACCGACACGAGCACCGCGGCCAGCCTGTGGCCGCAGCCGCCGTCGCTCGCGCGCCCGTGCATCGAGATCCGATTCCGGCGCACCCGCACGCTCCCGCGCGCGAGCCGCGAGCGCGGCGTGACCCGGTCGCGGCAGGCGTGGTCCTCGCCGCCCACGAGCGGCGGCCCCGTGTGCGGGTTGCCCGGCGTGCCGACGCCGGGCTGGCCGGATCCGCATCCCGCTCCCACCGTTCCGTGCGTCACGCCGCCGAGCTTCGACGGCCCCGACAGCGCCGGGTAGACGTCGAGGTAGTAGCGCTTCGACGGGGCGCCCGAGCAGCCGAAGACGACCATCCCGCGCGTGAGCACGTCACCCTCGCCTGCCTGGTCGACGCCGTCGTAATCCATCATCCGCCCGCTCGATCCGACGGCCGTCGTGCCGAAGCCGGTGATGCCCTTCAGCCCAACGACCACGCCCTTGCCCGGCGTGAGGGACTTGGCGTCGGCCGAGTCCGCCACCCACACGCCGACCGCGCCATTGGGCCGCCGCGTCAGCGTCCCGTCCGGCAACACGAAGCGGCCCGGCCGGATCACGGCCGCGGGATCGACCCCGTGCGATGCGACCACCGATGACGAGCCCTCCGCCACGGCGTTCGACGCGGTCGGCCCGACGCCCTCCGACTCGAGCTTGTGGCGGTGGCCCTTCGGGTCGCCGCCCTGGGCGTCGCACTGGTCGGTGGTGAAAACCCCCGGCTCGATGAACGACCACGCGGGGATCTCGTAGCCGATCATGTCGTCGGCGAGCCCGACCTGGAAGCGGTACGCCGCGTGCGCCCGCCAGGTGGGCACGCGCGGATTCGGCCGGTTCGGGCACGCCACCTCGTCGATGCCGAACGGGCTGCCGA
>JAXDHW010000314.1:0-4735 GCA_034664365.1 Thermoleophilaceae bacterium | reverse complement strand
GGTCCTTGGCGATGATCCGCGGGTAGCCGGGCACGTCGTAGATCCACTTCTCGGGATAGAGCGTGGTGAGCTGCCCGCCCAGCTCGGGCAGCGAGTCGATGATCCGCGCACTGGCCTCGCGCATGCCGGCCCAAAAGGCGGTGATCAGCCCGACCGGCCCGGCGCCGATCACCGTGATGTCGCGGATCTCGTCGTCGCCGACGATCCGCTCGGGTCTGTGTCCGTTCTCGCTCATGTCAGGCAACCGTGGTGTGCGCCGCGACGGGCTCCCCGTCGAGCGCGTCGAGGGCCCGCTCGACCGAGGCCGAGATGCACGTGAAGATGGGTGTCTCCGAGAGCGTGTAGGCGCTCGATTCCGTGCCCCTCAGCTCGTGCACCAGATCCAGGAACTCACCGGGGTCGTCCGCGTTGAACGACACGACGAACTCCTGATCGTCGAGCCCGAAAGAGTAGGCGGTGTTGATCTCGATTGACCCGTAGCGGCGTCCGGTCTCGATGTGGCCGCGCATGATCCTCATGCGCTCGTCCGCCGGCAGCCGGTACCAGTCGCGGCGCTTCCACATCGGGTAGACGATCAGGTAGCGGCGCTCGGACCCCTCGCGCGGGCTGAGCGGCTGCGGCTCGTCCGAGTACACGGACTCCTTGGTCATCGCCAGGTACGAGTGGCTCACGTCGGCGTAGCGCATCAGGCCGCTCTGGTTGAGCAGCACGTGCAGCTCGTGGATCGGCTCGAGCCGCGGCGCGGCCATGCGCAGCATCAGGTCGGTGTCGCCGCGCGTGCCCACGAGTGAGTAGGCGCGCAGGAAGTGGTCCTCGGCGAAGTCGTTGACGGCCGCCGCGAACTCGCGCTTGTCGCGCGCGCGCTCGTCTGGATCGAGCCGCCGCCAGGCAGGGTCGAGCTTGAGGAACGTGAACTTGACGAAATGTCTTCCCGACACGCTTCATAGAGTGTAGAAATGCGTCGGATTGCCGCTTTCGGGGCCGTTCTCGGCGTGTTGGCCCTGTGCCTGGCCGGCGCGGCGGGGGCGTCGGCGAGCCGGCGGGCACTGATCGGGTTCGTCCCCACCGAGCCCGCCCCCAAGATGCCCCTGCTGTTCGACCTGGCGGAGCGGGACTTCTCGTTCGGGGTCACGAGCCCCACGCTCGGCGCGTTCGCCAAGCGCCAGATGCTGCTCGACATGTCGCAGGGGTCGCGGATCGCGAACCACGCGTACCCCGATCCGCTGAAGCGCCTCGACCTGCGCCTGGGGGACGGGGGCGACGGGCGGATCAAGGGGTTCCGCCTCGCGCGGCGACGCGCGATCGACGCCCCCGGCGACGTGGTGCCGGGGCTGTTCGGATCGACCCTCCAGCGACACGGGGAGAAGATCGGCTACGTCGGGGTGGCGGGCTTCCAGCAGACCGAGGCGCTCGTGGCGGCCAACCGGCGCGGGCACGTGGAGAGCGTCTCGCTCGGGACCGTCGGCACGTTCGCCACGCGCGCGCTCGCGCTCTGGAACCGCACCGACGTCCTCGTCGCCAGGTTCCCGAGCGACGACTCTGGGCTGGCGGCCCTCGACGGTGTCCTCGCGGCGCGCCGCCCGGGCGACCTGATCGTGATCGTGCGGGCGCCGCCGGCCGGGGCGCTGCGGCTCCTGCCGAGCGGGATGCTGGGGCCGGGCGCGAGCGGCGACGTGATCTACTCGGCCACCACGCGCCGGCTCGGCCTGGTCGCGGCCACCGACTGGGCGCCCACCGTCCTCCACCACCTGCACATCGGGATCCCGAAGCAGATGCAGGGGCGGGCCGTGGAGAGCCGCTCCGACGGCGACGCCGAGGAGGTCCGAGCGCGCATGGCGCGGCTCGACGTGATCCTCGGCCGGCGCCCCGCCGCGATCAACACGTGGTTCCTCTGCTTCTGCGGCCTGGTGCTGGCGCTCGGCCTCGCGCGCGGGCGCGCGGGCATGGAGACAGGCCTCCGGATCGGCTTCCTCGGCGTGCTCTGGATGCCGGGCGTGGCCCTGTTCACAGCGCAGATCCTGCCCACGCGGATGGCGGAGCTCGCGATCCTTGCGCTCGGGTCGCTGGGGCTGGGCGCCCTGACCGACCGCTTCGTGCGCTGGCCGCTCGCGCCGGCCGTCCCGGCGGCGCTCGTGTTCGGGGCGCACGCGCTCGACCTCGCCCGCGGCTCGCCGCTGATCGGAGCCTCGCTCGCGGGGCCCAACCCCAAGGGTGGGGCGCGCTTCTTCGGCATCGGGAACGAGCTCGAGATCCTGCTGAGCCTCGAGGTGCTGTTCGGGCTCGGGGCGATCCTCGCCCTGGTGCCGCGGCGCCACATGCGCTGGGGCTTCGCCGCCGGCTGCCTGGTGGCGGCCGCGATCATCGGCTCGGGCCGGCTCGGGGCCGACGTCGGCGGCGTGATCACGCTCGGCGCGGGCGGCGCCGCGGCGTTCCTGGCGTCGCTCGACGGGCGGCCGAGCCGGCGGGCGATCGGCGTGGCCGTTCTCGTGCCGTTCGCGGCGGTGCTCGCGCTGATCGCGCTCGACCTGGTGACCTCTGGCGGCGCTCACCTCACGCGCTCGGTCGTGCACGGCGGCGGGCCGGGCGACCTGCTCGACATCGCCAGGCGGCGCCTGATCATCTCCGTGAGCGGCCTCAAGAGCCTGACGACGGCGGTCACCGTGGGCCTCGGGATAGTCGCGTTCTACTTCGGGGTCAGACGCCGCCACGAGGTCTTCGCCTCGCTGCGCGGCCAACCCGCGTTCATGGCGGGGATCTGGGGGGCCTTCGCGGCGACCGTCGTGGGCGCCCTCTCGAACGACTCCGGGCCGCTCATCTTCGAGGTCGGGCTGTTGCTCCTGCTGCTGGCGACGGGCTACGCGCGGAGCCGGCCGGACAAGAGCGGGGCGGCGCCGAGCCAGGCGCGGAGCGGAGCGACAAATTCTCCTGTCGCCGCCGAGCCTGTGGGCTAGGATGGCGACGGTGCGCATAGGGCTGGTCTCCCCGTATTCGTATACGTATCCGGGTGGGGTCGGCAGGCACGTCGAGGGGATCGCGGATGAGCTGCTTCGCCGCGGGCACGACGTTCGTCTGTTCGCTCCGTATGACCCGGACGATCGCATGGCGCGCGCCATGCACAAGGGCGCGCGGCCGCAGGCGCGCGAGCTGCCGGACCATTTCGTCTCCCTCGGGCGCACGCTCGGCATCCCGATGAACGGCGCGGTGTCGAACGTCTCGGTGATCCCGTACGCCACCGGCGTGATGGGGCGGGCCGTGCGCGACAAGAGCTTCGACGTGCTGCACGTGCACGAGCCGAACGGCGCCGTCGCGAGCTGGTTCGCGGTCGAGAACGCACGCGTGCCGGTGGTCGGCACGTTCCACGCCTACTCCACCAAGCCGTTCGCCAACCAGCTGGCCGCCAACGTCCTCAACGCCCGCCGTCTCTACTCCAAGCTCCACGCGCGGATCGCGGTGTCCGAGGCGGCCCGCTGGACCGCGGAGCGCTTCTGCGGCGGCCACTACCGGGTCGTCCCCAACGGCGTCGACCTCTCGGCCGCGCCCACCGGCCCGAAGCCGGAGTCCGACCAGCTCCGCATCCTCTTCGTGGGCCGGGCCGAGGAGCGCAAAGGCCTGCCGATCCTGCTGCGCGCGTTCGAGGCTCTGCGAGCGGCGGGTGTCCAGGCGCAGCTCACGATCGCCGGCGCCACACCGGAAGAGGTCGAGCCGTACCTGCTCGACGCCGAGGGCGTGGACATTCGCGGTCGCGTGAGCGAGGACGAGAAGTGGCGCCTGCTCCACGGCGCGGACATCGTGTGCGCGCCGTCGCTCGGCGGTGAGAGCTTCGGCATGGTCTTGACCGAGGCGTTCGCGGCCGGCACGCCGGTCGTCTGCTCGGACATCGCCGGCTACCGCGACGTTCTCCGCGACGGCGTCGACGGCCTGCTCGTCCCGGCCGGCGATCCGGTCGCCCTGGGCGAGGCGCTGCTTTCGCTGGGCATCGACGAGCCGCGGCGCGAGCGCATGGCAGTGGCCGCCCGCGAGCGCGCGCAGCGCTTCGGCTGGGAGACCGTCACCGGCGAGGTGCTCGAGACCTACGAGGAGGCGATCGAGCGCGCCGCCGCCGCACCGTCGGGGCGCGCCGCGAGGCTCGCGCTGGCCACCGGTGTACGGGCCGCCGACGGGCTGCCCAAGAACCCGCCGCGCCGGATGCCCTCGCCCGAGCCCGAGCTGCCCGGCGCCGGTCGCAGGCGCGCGATGCGGATCGCACGGCGCGCCGCCGTGGCCGGCGGGGCGGTGCTCGGCCTCGGCCTGGCTGCCCTGGCGCTCCAGCGGATCGGGATCGAGTCGATCCTCCAGGCCCTCGTGGCGGCCACCCCCTGGTGGGTGCTCGTGGCCTTCGCACTGATGTGCACCTCGATGCTCGCGCGCGCCGAGTCCTGGCACGCGATCCTGCGCGCCGCGCTGCCGGGCGCGCGCGTGCGGCGCCGCCACGCCATGCGCGGCGTGATGATCGGCGTGCTGATGTCCGCCACGCTGCCGGCACGGCTCGGCGAGCCCTCGCGCGCGCTGATCGTGGCGCGCCGCCTCGGGCGGGTGCGCGAGCGCCTCCCGGTGGTGCTCGGCACACTTGTGTCCCAGACACTGCTGAACCTGGTCGCGCTCGTCGTGCTCGGCTCGATCATGTTCGCGACGGTCGGGCTCTTCCGCGGTCACGAGAGCGCGCTCGTGCTCGTCGGCGCGGCCCCGATCGCCGCGC
>JAXDHW010000301.1:0-3075 GCA_034664365.1 Thermoleophilaceae bacterium | reverse complement strand
CAGCTCTACTACTCGTCGGGCACCACCGGCAAGGCCAAGGGCATCCTCCACGCGCATCGCTACCTGCTCGCGCACGAGGAGTTCGAGTTCTGCCACGACGTGCGCGACGGCGAGCTCTTCCACGGCTCCGGCGAGTGGGCGTGGGCGGCCGGGATCTGCCCGCTGCTCGGCCCGTGGCGCTACGGCGCGGTGCAGTTCGTCTACGCGCGCGAGGGCGGGTTCGACCCCGAGGAGCAGCTGCGCCAGCTCTCGAAGCACGGCGTGCAGAACATGTTCACGACGCCGACCGCGCTGCGCGCGATGACGGCGGTGACCGACGCCGGCAAGCGCTACCCGCAGGAGCTGCGGATCACGTGCTCGGCGGGAGAGCCGCTCAACCCCGAGGTCATCCGCTGGTTCCGCGGCGAGTTCGGCATCACCGTGCTCGACTACTACGGGCTCACCGAGTCCTACCCGCTGTGCGGCAACTTCCCGACCGTCGAGGTGCGTGAGGGCTCGATGGGACGGCCGGTGCCCGGCTGGGACGTGGCGATCCTCGACGAGGACGAGAAGCCGCTGCCGCCCGGCGAGCGCGGCGAGATCTGCCTCCGCGCGCGGTCCAACCCGCACTACCCGCTCGGCTACTGGAACCGGCCCGAGGACACCGAGGAGGTGTTCGGCGGCGACTGGTTCCACACGAAGGACGCGGCACAGAGCGACGAGGACGGCTACTTCTGGTACGCCGGCCGCGCGGACGACGTGATCATCTCGGCCGGTTACCGGATCGGCCCGTTCGAGGTCGAGTCCGCCTGCGTCGAGCACCCCGCGGTGCTCGAGGCCGCCGCCGTCGCGTCGCCCGATCCCAAGCGCGGCGACATCGTCAAGGCGTTCGTCGTGCTCGCCGAGGGGCACGAGCCGACCGACGAGACCGCGGACGGCATCAAGCGCTTCGTGCGCGAGCGCCACTCGGCGTACGCGTACCCGCGCGAGGTCGAGTTCGTGGACGACCTGCCGAAGACGCTCACCGGCAAGATCCGGCGGGTGGAGCTGCGGGAGGCGGAGCGGGAGCGCAAGGCGACTAGTGTTGAGAGCGGATGAGGAGAAGTGCCGCACCCCTGCTGGCGCTTGCGCTCCTTGCGTTGCCCGGACTCGCGGCGGCCGCTCCGCCGCTCAAGGCACTCGGCCACGTCTGCAAGCCGCAGGATGCCGTGCGCTTCTGCCCGACGCGCAATGACGCCCAGCGGGTCAAGAGCTTCGATGGCCTCCCGCTCGACGCCGACGTGACCCTGCCGCCGGTCGGCGCAGGGCCGTTCCCGACGATCATCATGCTCCACGGCTTCGGCGCCCAGGACAAGACGTACTGGCAGTCCACCACGCCCGACGGAGCTCCGCGCGCCGCGAAGTACCACTTCAACGACAACTACTTCGCCAGGCACGGCTACGCGGTCATCACCTACAGCGCGCGCGGCTTCGGCCGCTCGTGCGGCAAGGGGGCGGAGAGCACGCCCGGGTGCGCGAAGGGCTGGTTCCACTTCGCCGACCAGCGCTGGGAGGTCCACGACGCGCAGACGCTGCTCGGAAAGTTGGTCGACGACGGGATCGCCGATCCGGGTCGCCTCGGGGCCACGGGCGAGAGCTACGGCGGCATCACGTCGGTTCAGCTGGCCTACCTCCGCAACCGCATCCGGCGCATCGACGGCAAATTCGCTCCGTGGAAGAGCCCGAAGGGAAGGAAGCTGAGCCTGGCCGCGGCGTGGGAGCGCTGGGCGCCGTCGGACCTCAGCTACAGCCTGGTGCCGAACGGAAGGTTCCTCAGCAACCGGATCTCGAGCGGCCTGTACCCGTTTGGCATCCCCAAGCAGTCGATCTTCGAGGGTCTCTACCTGGGCGGCCTAGCCGTGGCGCACGCCTCTCCGAAGGGCGCGGATCCGACCGCCGACATCACCACGTGGCACGACAAGGTGCTGGCCGGGGATCCGCCGAAGCGCGGGCTCAAGGCGATCTACGAGCAGACGCAGGAGTTCAAGAGCCCGGTTGGGATCCCGGGGAGGCCCTCCCCGCTGCTCGTGCAGAACGGATGGACCGACCCGGTCTTCCCGGTCGAGGAGGCTCTGCGCACGTACAACCGCAGCCGCGCCGGCGCCAAGCACCCGCCGCTCGCGCTGCAGCTCGGCGACATCGGCCACTTCACGGGCGGTGAGGCGCTCGCCGACTACGTGCGCTTCAACGACGACGGTGCCGCGTTCTTCGCCCACTACCTGAAGGGGCAACCGGGAGGACCCAAGCCGCTGTCGGTCACCGTCTTCGGCCAGGGCTGCCCGAAGGGGTCGGCGGGCTTCGGGCCGATCACGGCAACCCGTTACTCGAAGCTCGCTCACGGAAGCTTCCGGCTCGGGCTGGCGGGCCCGGTCAAGGTGACCTCGACCGGCGGCGACCCCGACGCGGCCACCCTGGCCGACCCCGCCAGCAACACCGACCGCTGCGCCCAGATCGACACCGACCACGCGAAGGGCGTGGCCGTGCTCAAGCGGAAGTCGAAGGGCTTCAGGCAGCTCGGGCTGCCGACCGTCCACGCGACCATCAAGACCGATGGCCACTACGGGCAGCTCGACGCCCGGCTGTGGGATGTCTCGGCCGGCAAGCAGAGGCTGGTGGACTGGGGCGTCTACCGCCTGGCCAAGAAGCAGAGGGGCCACATCACCTTCCAGCTCTTCGGAAACGCCTACCCGTTCGCGAAGGGGCACACCGTGAAGCTCGAGCTGCTGGGTCGCAACGCCAGTGCGCTGCTCGCCAGCAACGAGAAGTTCGACGTGAGGGTCTCAGACGTGAGGCTCGCGATTCCAACGCGCGATGCACCCAGCGCCGCGCGCGGGATCTCGAAGCCGACGAGGCTGCGCTAGCTACATTTTTACTCGTGGGCAAGGTCTACGAGGGGATCGACGAGCACTGGCGGGAGTGGATCGCCAAGCAGGCGCTGTTCTTCGTGGGCACGGCGCCGCTCGACGCGGACGGGCGTGTGAACGTCTCGCCCAAGGGCCCGATCGGGTCGCTGCACGTGCTCGACGACCACACGGTCGCCTACCTCGACGTGGTGGG
>JAXDHW010000269.1:0-11365 GCA_034664365.1 Thermoleophilaceae bacterium | reverse complement strand
CGCCTGATCCCGCTGCTCGACTACCTGCTCCCGTCCTACCTCCGGGAGGGCAAGGCGCACCTCACCATCGGGATCGGCTGTACCGGCGGCCGGCACCGCTCGGTGGTCATCGCGGAGCACGTCGCGCGCGAGTACGCCGAGCGCGGCGAGTACATGGTGGAAGTGGTCCACAGGGACGTGGACAAGCCCCCGCGCAAGGCCTGAGCCCAGAAACCCGCTGATAGGCTGGCTTGAGGCAGGAATTCCTGCCTCAGCGTGCCCCAAGGGAAAGGATCTGGATGGCGGTGAAGGTCGGGATCAACGGCTTCGGTCGCATCGGCCGCAACGTGCTCAGGGCGGCCTACGCCCGCGGCGCGGAGGTCGATTGGGTCGGGGTCAACGACATCACCGATACGAAGACGCTGGCCCATCTCTTCAAGTACGACTCGATCCTCGGGCCGTTTCCGGGCGAGGTCGAGGTCACCGACGGGGGCATCAGCATCGACGGCAAGGAGCTGAGGGTCTTCTCCGAGCGCGACCCGGCCGACCTGCCGTGGTCGGACGTCGGCGCCGAAGTGGTGATCGAGTCCACCGGCCTCTTCACCGACCGCGAGAACGCCTCCAAGCACCTCTCGGCCGGCGCCCAGAAGGTGGTCATCTCGGCGCCCGCCACGGAGCCCGACGTGACGGTCGCGATCGGTGTGAACTTCGACGAGGCCTACGACCGCGAGAACCACCACGTGATCTCCAACGCGTCGTGCACCACCAACTGCCTCGCGCCGGTGGCCAAGGTCATCCACGACACGTTCGGCATCGAGCACGGTGTGATGACCACGATCCACGCCTACACCGCCGACCAGAACCTCCAGGACCTGCCGCACAAGGACCTGCGCCGAGCACGGGCCGCCGCGATCAACCTGATCCCCACCTCCACGGGCGCGGCCAAGGCGATCGGCCTCGTGATCCCGGAGCTCGAGGGCAAGCTCAACGGCATCGCCGTGCGGGCCCCGATCCCCACCGGCTCGGTGGTCGACCTCGTCTGCACGGTGGAGAAGCCCACCGACGCCGCCGGCCTCAACGCCGTGATGGCGGAGCGGGCGGACACCGGCCCGCTCGCGGGCATCCTCAAGTACACCGAGGACCCGATCGTGTCGAGCGACATCGTCGAGTCGTCCTACTCGGCGATCTTCGACTCGGCCCTCACGATGGTGATCGACGGGAACCTCGTGAAGGTCATCGCCTGGTACGACAACGAGTGGGGCTACTCCAACAGGCTGATCGACCTCGTTCAGCGGGTTCTGTAGGACGCCCTGCGGGGTAAGTTGACGCGCGTGGCGTCCGGTTTCGCCAAGAAAGCGCTGCGCGACGTGGCGGTCGAACAGGGGCAGGCGGTCCTGATGAGGGTCGACTTCAACGTGCCGCTGGACGACGGCCGCGTCGCGGACGACACGCGCATCCGCGCGGCTCTGCCGGCGATCGAGCTGCTGCGCGAGCGCGACGCGCGCCTGGTGCTGTGCTCGCACCTGGGACGCCCGAAGGGGCAGGACCCCGCCACGTCGCTCGCGCCCGCGAGCGACCGGCTCCGCGAGCTCCTGGGCGGTGGCGTGTACCAGGCGCCCGCTGTGATCGGCCCGGAGGTGCGGCGCGGCGTGGCCCGGCTCGAGGAGGGTCAGGTCCTGGTGCTGGAGAACACCCGCTGGGAGTCGGGCGAGACCAGGAACGACCCGGCGCTGGCCGCCGACCTCGCCGACCTCGCCGAGCTCTACGTGAACGACGCGTTCGCCGCCGCGCACCGGGCGCACGCCTCGACCGTCGGCGTCACCCAGTACCTGCCGTCGGCCGCGGGTCCGCTGCTCGAGCGCGAGGTCCGCACCCTGAGCGAGGTGGTCGAGGACCCCGCGCAACCACTGGTGGTGGTGCTCGGCGGAGCCAAGGTGAGCGACAAGATCGGCCTGATCGACCGCTTCCTGGACATCGCCGACACACTGCTGATCGGCGGCGCGATGTGCTTCAGCTTCTTCCGCGCCCAGGGCAGGTCGACCGGCGACTCGCTCGTCGAGGAGGAGGGCGTCGAGCTCGCGCGCCGGGCGCTCCTGAAGGCCGAGGACTCGAGCTGCCGGCTGCTGCTTCCCACGGATCTCGTGGTCGCGGACCGCTTCGACGCCGGCGCCGACCGCCGCGAGATCGACGACGTGGCCGTCGAGCCGGGCTGGATGGGCCTCGACATCGGACCGCGCACGCGCTCGGACTACGCGATCGAGATCGCCGCCGCGGGCACGGTCTTCTGGAACGGCCCGATGGGCGCCTTCGAGATGGAGCCGTTCGCGGCGGGCACGCGGGCGGTCGGCGAGGCGGTGGCCGCCGCTCCGGGCGTGACGATCGTCGGCGGCGGCGACTCGGCAGCCGCGCTCGGCCGGTTCGGCCTGGCGGACCGAGTCACGCACCTGTCGACCGGCGGCGGTGCGGCGCTCGAGCTGCTCGAGGGCAAGCCGCTCCCCGGAGTGGAGGCGCTCGACGATGCCTGACGGCCGCGCCCCCTACGTGGCGGGGAACTGGAAGATGTACAAGACGGTCGCGGACACGCGGGCGTACGTGGAGAAGCTGATCCCGCGGCTGCCGGTGGGGAAGGGCGTGGACGTGGGCCTGTGCGTGCCGTACACGGCGCTCGCCGCGGCAGTCGAGGCCGTCGAGGGCGCGGGCGTGAAGGTGCTCGCGCAGAACATGCACCAGTCGCCGGAGGGCGCCTTCACGGGCGAGGTCTCGGCGCCGATGCTGCTCGAGCTCGGCGTGAACGGCGTCGTGCTCGGCCACTCGGAGCGCCGGCGCGACAACTGCGAGAGCGACCGGGCGCTCCAGGACAAGGTGCCCACGGCGCTCGCCGTAGGGCTCGAGCCGATCCTGTGCGTGGGGGAGACCGAGGACGAGCGCGAGGCCGGTGAGACGCAGCGCAAGCTCCGCCACCAGGTCCAGGAGGCGCTCGTCCAGGTCCCGGAGGACCGGCTCACGGACGTGACGATCGCCTACGAGCCGATCTGGGCCATCGGGACCGGGAAGGTCGCGACCCCGGACCAGGCGCAGGAGGCGATTGCGTTCATCCGAGCGCTCGTGGGCGACCGCTCGAAGGAGGCGGCCGCGGCGGTGCGCGTGCTCTACGGCGGCAGCGTGAAGGGCGACAACGCGGCCGAGATCCTCTCCCAGCCCGACGTAGACGGGGCCCTGGTGGGCGGCGCGAGCCTCGACCCGGTGGAGTTCGCGCGGATCGTGGACGCCGCCGTCACGTGACGCTGGCCGCCGGACCCGGGGCGCCGCCGGTCCCTTCGGTGTGCCTCGTGATCCTCGACGGCTTCGGACTGGCCGAGCCGGGGCCCGGCAACGCGGTCGAGCTGGCGGACACGCCGGTCTTCGACGAGCTCTGGGGCTCCTGCGCGCACACGGAGCTGACCGCCGGCGGCCGCGCCGTCGGGCTGCCCGAGGGCCAGATGGGCAACTCCGAGGTGGGGCACCTGAACCTGGGTGCCGGCGCCGTGGTGCGCCAGGACCTCACGCGGATCGACGACGCCGTGGACGACGGGTCGATCCACGAGAACCCCGTGCTGCGCGAGGCCTTCGCAGCCGGACGCGAGGCCGGCCGCCTGCACCTGCTCGGCCTCGTATCGGACGGCGGCGTGCACTCGGGCTGGAAGCACCTCGAGAGCCTGATCGCGATGGGCGGGCGCGAGCGCGTGCCCGACCTCGTGCTGCACGCGTTCACCGACGGGCGGGACACGCACCCCGACGCGGGCGCGGGCTACGTGGAGCAGGCGGAGCGCTGGCTGGACGCGGCCGGCGGCCGGATCGCGTCGGTCACCGGGCGGTACTACGCGATGGACCGCGACCGCCGTTGGGACCGGACGCAGGCGGCGTACGACGCGCTGGTGCACGGCCGCGGGGCGGCGCCCGACGCCGCCTCCGGGCCGGACGCGGTGCGGGCGGCGTACGAGCGCGGGGAGACCGACGAGTTCATCGAGGCGACGGTGGTGGGGGAGGAGGGCCGCATCCGCGACGGCGACGCCGTGGTGTTCTTCAACTTCCGCCCGGATCGCGCCCGCCAGCTCACGCGCGCGCTCGGCGAGCCCGACTTCGACGAGTTCGACCGCGGGGACGCGCCGCGAGTCCACCTCACGACGCTGACCGAGTACCACGAGGGCTGGCCGTACCCCGTGGCGTACCCGCCGGAGCGGCCCGCCACCACGCTGGCGGCGACACTGGCCGCGCGCGGCGTCAAGCAGCTGCACGTGGCCGAGACCGAGAAGTACGCGCACGTGACGTACTTCTTCAACGGCGGCGAGGAGGAGCCGTACGAGGGCGAGGAGCACTGCCTGGTCGACTCGCCGCGCGACGTGCCGACCTACGACCACAAGCCCGAGATGAGCGCCCGCGCGGCGGCGGATGCGTTCGTTGAGCGCTGGCGGTCGGGCGGCTACGGCTTCGGCATCATCAACTTCGCGAACCCCGACATGGTGGGCCACACCGGATCGATCCCGGCGGCGGTGCGCGCGATCGAGTTCGTGGACGGCTGTCTCGGGGACGTGGTGGACGCGGTGCACACGACCGGAGGCGCGCTGATCGTGACGGCCGACCACGGCAACGCCGACCACATGCTGGAGCCGGACGGGAGCCCCAACACGGCCCACTCGCTCAACCCCGTGCCGCTGGTGGTGACCGCCGCGGTGGACGGGCTGCGCGACGGAGGGATCCTCGCCGACGTGGCCCCGACGGTGCTCGACCTCCTCGGCCAGGAGCAGCCGCCCGAGATGACGGGCCGGTCGCTGACCGCGTCGCGCTGAGCACGCGGGCTACGCTGCCCCGCGTGACCGCCGGGCCGCTCGAGATCGTCGCCCGTGCGGGCAGCGCTCGCGCGGGCGTCCTTCGTACGAGGCACGGCGACGTGCGCACCCCGGCGTTCGTCCCGCTCGCCTCGACCGCCACGGTCAAGACGCTCGACGCCCCGGAGGTGGAGGCGCTCGGGTACGACATGGTGCTCGGCAACACGTTCCACCTCTTCCTCCAGCCCGGCGCCGAGCTCGTCGAGCGGATGGGCGGCCTGCACGAGTTCATGGGCTGGCGGCGGCCGATCATCACCGACTCGGGCGGGTTCCAGGTCTTCTCGATGGGCCACGGATCGGTGGCCGACGAGATCAAGCACCGCCGCGGCGACCGCGAGAGCCGCATCATCAAGATCGAGGAGGAGGGGGTCCGCTTCCACTCCTACGTCGACGGCGCCGAGCGCTTCATGGGCCCGGAGACCTCGATGGAGGTCCAGGCCGCGCTTGGCTCCGACGTGGCGCTCGCCTTCGACGAGTGCACCCCGTTCCACTCGGACCGCGAGTACACCGCCCGCTCCACCGAGCGCACCCACCGCTGGCTCGACCGCTGCCTGTCGTGGAGCCGCGAGCACGCGCCGGAGGGGCAGCTGCTGTTCGGCATCGTCCAGGGCGGCGTCCACGAGGACCTGCGGCGCGAGTCGGCCGAGCGCGTGGCCACGAGCGGCGTGGACGGCGTGGCCGTTGGGGGCTCGCTCGGGCGTGAGAAGGAGGAGATGCACGAGGTCGTGGGCTGGGCGCTCGCGGCGGTTCCGGACGAGGCACCGCGGCACCTCCTCGGCATCGGCGACGTGGATGACCTCCTCACCGGCGTTGCGATGGGCATCGACACGTTCGACTGCGCCACGCCCACCCGGCTCGGCCGCCACGGGACGGCCCTCGTCGCGGAGCCCGACCGCCGCTGGCGCCTCGACCTCCAGAAGTCGGCCTGGGCGGCCAGCCGGGAGCCGATCGCGCAGGACTGCCCGTGCCCCGCCTGCCGCGGCCACACGCGCGGCTACCTGCACTACCTCGCGCGGATCGGGGAGCTGACGGCCGCCCGGCTGATCACGCTGCACAACCTCACGTTCATGGCCGCGCTCATGCGCGGCGTGCGCGAGTCGATCCTCGACGGCAACTTCGACGACTACTCGCGCGCGATCCTCGCGGGCGGCTCGCCGTACGCCTGAGCGCGCCCGCGCGGACTACTTCGTGTGGTCGTTCACGTACTGGATCAGGTCCTGGACCTGGTCGTGCACGTTGTCGCGGCTGATGTCCTGCTTGTTGCCGCCGCTCAGGGAGAGCGCGAGGGCCACGGCCACGCCCGCCAGCAGCACGATCAGCGCGGCGATGAGCCAGCGAAGCGGATTGCGCTTCTCGCGCGGCTGCGCCCTGCGGTCCACGGGGGCGGCCCGCCGCACGGGCGGCGCCGGCGCCGGCGCCTGCCGTCGCGGGAGCGAGTCGAGCGGCAGCGCCTGCGTCGCCGCGGTCCGGTCGAGCTTGGCGGTCGCGTCGTCGAGCGCGATCAGCTCGGTGGCCGCCGTGGTCTCGCCGCGTAGGCCGGCCTCGAGCGCCGTGGCCATCTCGAGCGCGTTCGAGTAGCGGTTGCGCGGGTCGCGCTCGAGGCAGACCCGGATCGCGTGGTCGAGTGCGGGCGGCACGTCCTCCCGGACGTCGGTGATCGGCGGCACGCGCTCCTGCTGCTGCTTGAGCGCGAGCTCCGTGAGCGACCCGTACTCGTGCGGCAGCCGCCCGGCCAGGAACTGGTACGCGCACACGCCGAGCGAGTAGATGTCGGACGCGGCGCCGGCCTCCTCGCCGGAGGCCTGCTCCGGCGAGAGGTACGCCGCCGTGCCGAGCACCGCGCCCACCTGAGTGATGCGGGTCTGCTCGGCCGCCTTGGCGATCCCGAAGTCCGCGAGCTTGGTCGTGCCGCTCTCGTTCGAGACGAGCAGATTGCCCGGCTTCACGTCGCGGTGGATGACCCCCGCGCGGTGGGCGTAGTCGAGTCCCTGGCACGCGTCGCGGATGATGCGCACCGTGTCGTCGGCATCGAACATCCGGTGCTGGCGCAGCAGGTCCGCGCACGACGGGCCGTCGACGTACTCCATGACGATGTAGTGGCGCCCCGACTCCGGGTCCTCGCCGGAGTCGAAGACCTGGACGATGTTGGGGTGCTGGAGCCGCGCGGCCGCGAGCGCCTCGCGCCGGAAGCGCGCCACGAAGTCGTCGTCCTCGGCCAGATGCTCGGCGAGCAGCTTGACTGCCACCGGGCGCTCGAGCACGGTGTCCTGCGCCTTGAAGACCGTGGACATGCCGCCGGCGCCGAGGCGGCTGTCGAGCTGGTAGCGGCCCGCGACCTGAGAGGGCGTCGTCACTTGGCCTTCTTCTTGCCGTTGCTCTTGCCGCCGTCGGACGGCGTTCCTCCGCTCGGCGGCGGCGGCGTGGGAGTGGTGCTCGTGCTCGGGGTGGTGTTGGTGGTGCCCGTCGTCGTGCCGGTCGTCGTGTTGGTCGTGTCCGTCGTCGTGTCGGTCGTGGTGTCCGTCGTCGTGTCGCTCGTCGTGCTGCTCGTATCCGTCGTGTTGTCCTTCTTGGGCTTCGTCTTCTGGAGCGAGCACTGCGCCTCCACCAGCGTCCGCAGGTGCGCGACCCCGTCCTGGAGCGAGGTGCGGATGTCCGAGTCCGTCCGCGCCGGCAGGGCGGCGACGCGCGATTGGAGCGACGAGATCGTGCTGGTGACGGTGACGCAGGCGTGCGCGTCGGTCTGACGCTCGGCGGTGCCCAGCAGGGCGACCAGGGCGCGCGCGTTCGCGCGCGGGATCTTGGGCTTGTCCTTGCCGCAGCCGGCCAGCGGCAGCGCGAGCGCCGCCGCAGCGGCCATCGCCAGGGCTGTTCCGCGAGCCCGCCTCATTGGCCCATGTAGAGGCGGTCGCCGAGGGCAGCCGGGAGCCCGGCGTCGTGGATCGCCCGCGCCGCCTCCTCCACGGGGTACTCCACCCGCCGCCAGGTGGCGGTCCAGCGCTCGAGGTCGAGGAGGAGCCAGGCGGCGCGGGGGTCGCCGTCGCGCGGCTGGCCCACCCCGCCCGGGTTGATCAGCCAGTCGCCCTCCGACACGTCGAGCTCGGTGCCGGCCGGAGCCATGTCGCCCGACACGCCGCCGTTCGAGCGCGTGAACCAGAGCGCGACGTGCGAGTGGCCGATCGCGCCCACGCGCGGCTTCATCGTGTCCATGCAGGCGCCGGCCTGGCTCGTCGAGAGGACGTACTCCCAGACCGGGTCGCGCGGGCTCGCGTGGTAGAGCCCGACCGGGTGATCCTCGTCCCCCGACCGGAGCCCCGACAGGTAGTCGACCGACTTGCGGTCGATGTGCTCCTGCGTCCAGGTGGCGGCGATCGCAGCGTTGGCGGAGAAGTCGCCCACGTCGAGCTCCCCGATCACCACGAGGTCGTGGTTACCCACGAGACAGACCTCGCAGGCATCCGCCGCCAGGGCCACGCACTCGTCCGGCTGGGCGCCGTAGCCCACGAGGTCGCCCAGGCACCAGCGGGCGTCGACGCCCTCGCGCCGGATGTCCGCGAGCACCGCCTCGAACGCCGGCAGGTTGCCGTGAACGTCGGAGAGCAGCGCCACCCGTGTCGGGGGCGTGGCATCGCTGTCTAGAGTCTCGGAGGAATGCACGATCGTGGTATCCGGCTGCCGGTCGCGCTGGGGGTCGCGGTCGTGGCGGCCGCTGGCGCGACGCTGGCCCTGCGGCCGCGGAGCGGCCTCATCGAGCCGGCCGAAGCCAGGGCGACAGCGTACTTCAGCCCCGCCCAGCTCGACCGGATTCACTCCTACGTCGGTCCACAGCGGGCGCTGGCGATCGGCAGCCTGGCGCTCAGCGGCGCGACGCTCGCGCTGATCGCCCTGCGGCCGCCGCGCGCGATCCGTCGCGCCCACGCCCACCGGCGGCTGGCCACGGCGGCCACCGGAGCGGGGATCGTCCTCGCGATCGGGGTCGTGACGCTTCCGCTCGCGGCAGTGAGTCATCAGCGCTCGGTCGACTACGGCCTCTCGACGCAGGACTGGGGCGGCTGGGCGGGCGACGTGGGCAAGTCGGCGGCGATCGAGGCGGCACTGGCGGCGCTCGGCGCACTCCTGCTCGTGGCGCTGGTGCGCCGGTTCCCGCGCCGCTGGTGGATTCCCGGCGGGGTGGCGGTGGTCGCGCTCGGGGCGGTCTTCAGCTTCCTCGCGCCGGTGGTGCTCGAGCCCGTCTTCAACAAGTTCACCGCGCTCCCGCCGGGCGAGCTGCGCTCCGACGTGCTGTCGCTCGCCAAGCGCTCCGGCGTCGACGTGGGCCAGGTCTACGAGGTCGACGCGAGCCGCCGGACCACGGGCTCGAACGCCTATGTGGCGGGGCTCGGATCCACCAAGCGGGTGGTGCTCTACGACAACCTGATCCATGGCTACACCCCGCCGCAGGTCGGCTCGGTGGTGGCCCACGAGCTTGGCCACGTCAAGCACCGCGACGTGCCGCGTGGCCTGCTCTGGCTCGCGATCGCCGCGCTGCCGGCGACGCTGCTGGTCCAGGCGCTGGTCGAGCGGATCGTGCCGCGCGAGGGGCGGGCGGGCGCGGCCGTGCTGCCGGCGGCCGCGCTGTCGATCGCGCTGGTGTCGTTCGGCACGGGGATCGCGAGCAACGCGCTGTCGCGACCGGTGGAGGCGAGCGCCGACGCGTACGCCCTCCGGCTCACGCACGACCCGAAGGCGTTCGTCGAGGTCGAGCGCAAGCTCACGGCCGACAACCTGATCGACCCCGACCCGCCCGGCTGGCTCACGACGCTGTTCGGCACGCATCCGACGACGATGGAGCGGATCGGCTACGCACTGAGGTTCGAGCGCGGCGGCTGAGCGCGGGACGGCGGCTACTCGTCGCCGGACGGGAACTCGGGCAGGTCGCGGATGCCCTCGCGTGTCTGCCACTTCGAGTAGTTGTCCTGCATCGCGTCGATCAGCTCGCGCATGAACTTGGCGGACAGGTTCACGCGCGAGACCACCACGCCTGGAACCTCGCCGTCCTCGATCTCGTGATCGACGCGCGCGAACGTGATCGTGAACTCGTAGTCGGAGTGGCTCACGTTGGCGAAGTTCGAGTAGACGCCCATCATGATCTCGGGCGTCGTCTGGATGTTGAACTGGCGCTCGCGCGGCTCGTCGGGCACGGGGTTAGTATCGCAGCGATCCTCAGCGCGGGCCCCCTCCGAGCCATCCAGTGAGAACGATCGTCCTAGCCGTCGGCCGGACCCAGCCGCCGTATGCCGACGACGTCCAGCACTACCAGAAGCTGCTCGCCCGGCACGGGCGGCTGGAGCTGATCGAGGTGCGTGAGCAGGAGAAGGTCGACGGGCGGATCCCACGCGATGCCTACGTCTGCCTGCTCTCGACCGAGGGGCGTCAGTTCGACTCGATGGAGTTCAGCCGGTTCCTCGACGAGCGGCGGCTGGAGGCGCGGGATGTCTGCTTCGTGATCGGCGGGCCGCGGGGGATCTCGCTCGAGGAGTGCGACCTCAAGCTGTCGCTGGGGCCGATGACGCTGCCGCACCAGCTGGCGCGGGTGGTGCTGCTGGAGCAGCTCTTCCGGGCGCACAAGATCCTGGCGGGGGAGCCCTACCACTACTAGCGCTGGCGGTCCCGGCGCGGCTAGACGTTCTCGAAGAAGTTGATGCCCAGGTTGTCGAGCAGCTTCAGGGCTTCGCTGTTCAGGCGGGCCAGCTCGTTCGTGAAGAGGAGGATGCCCATCACGACGAGGATCACGCCGGACACGGCGGTTATCGCCGTGTAGTGGTCGCGGAAGAAGCGGAAGACGCCGGTCACGCGCGAGAAGGCGATCGCGCTCAGGATGAAGGGGACGGCGAGGCCGGCGGCGTAGAAGGCGAGGAGCACGCCGCCGCGGCCGACCGTCGACTGGGTGCTGGCGGCGGTGAGAATCGCGCCGAGGGTCGGGCCGGTGCAGGGAAGCCAGGCGATCGCGAAGGCGAGGCCGGCGACGATCGGGCCGCCGGTGGAGGCGCGCTTGAGGAGCGCCTCGGGGCGCCACTCGCGGTTCAGGCGGGGGAGGAAGAGGGTGCCGACGAACAGCAGACCCATCACGACGATCATCACGCCGGCGATGTGGCGGAGGAGGTCGCGCTTGTCGGAGAGGGTCTGGCCGAGGCCGGTGGCGCTCATCCCGAGGGCGACGAACATGACGCCGAAGGCGAGGCAGAAGAGGAGGGCGGGGCCGAGGACGTCGGCGCGGCGGCGGCCCTCGGAGAGCTCGGCGAAGCTCACGCCCGAGATCGCCGACAGGTAGCCGGGCACGAGCGGCAGGACGCAGGGGGAGATGAACGAGACGAAGCCGACCGCGAACGCGGCGAGCACGGTGGTGTTGACGTTGCCCGCGGCGAGGAGAGTCACAGCTCGTAGCGTCCGAGATCGGCGTCGAGGCGGGCCGAGTCACCCGGGTCGGGGGCAGGCGAGGAGGCGCCGTCGCCGCGCGTGCGCCTGTTGCGCCAGCGCCGGACGCC
>JAXDHW010000045.1:0-3542 GCA_034664365.1 Thermoleophilaceae bacterium | reverse complement strand
ACCGCGACGTACGCCGGGCTGCCGCTCACCACGATGCGGGTCTCGAACCCGCTCCTGTCGACCTTCTTGCCGGGCACGAGCGCCGCCGACGTGGCGCCCGTCATCACCTGCCACTGCCTGACCTCGGTGGCGCCGTTCCAGCTCGCGTACACGCCGACCTGCCCGCCACCCGCCTGCGCGGCGATATCCGGCTTGCGCCTGGGCTGGGCGTTCCACGGGAAGCGCCAGACGCGATACGTGTCGAGGGTCGGCGGGACGATCGTCCCGTCCAAGAGCAACTTGCCATCCGAGTCGAACTCGCTGAAGTTCGGCACGTCGCCGCCCCAGCCGACCATGAAGTCGCCGTTGGGCAGCCACTGCACGTTGCCCTGGCTCGGGCTGTGGATAGCCGACCCGCGGCGCAGCGTGCGCGACAGGCTCACCTTCTTCTTGTCGTCGTTCACCTTCAGCGCGATGCCGCGCGCCGGCCGGCCCGGCGACGGCGGCGCGCCGTTGTCGAAGACCGTGATCCGACCGTCGCCCGTGCGGCGGATGTCGTGCTGCGAGACGAACTGCGAGCCGCCGCTCATCTTGTAGTCGCTCGACTTGCCGCCGAGGCGCCAGAGGATCTTGCCGCTCCGCCGGTCGAGCTCGAGGGCGGAGTGCATGTCGCGCGCCGACACGAGGAGGTTGCCGTCGTCCTCCTCGTACACGGAGTTGACGTGGCTCACGTCCATGGGTGAGCTCTTGGGAACGCTCGCGTAGCTCTCCTTGAGGCCGACCGAGCCGAGCGTGTGCCACTCGAGCAGCACGAGGCCGGTCTTGATGTCGATCTCCTGGACGATCCCGTCGAGCACCGACCCCGCCTTCGGTCCGCCGATCGAGCGCAGGTCGTAGCGCACCGGGTCGTAGATCAGGAGGAAGGCGGTCTTGCCGTCGCGGCTCAGCTGGAACTCGTGGAAGTCGGCCTTGTAGCCGTTGCCGGCCGGGACCTCGGCGAGCTTCTTGTACGAGCTCGAGTAGATCAGCCCCTTGCCCTGACCCTGCCCGTGGTGGACACCGCCCTGCCACCACGTGAGGGCGGGCTTGCCCTCGTACTCCTGCACGCGCAGGTCGAACGCGCTGTTGAGCTTGGGCACGCGCTTGAACCAGACGAGCTTGCCCTTGGAGTCGACGACCTCGGTGCCGTCCTGGCCCGGGCCCGCCTTCGGCGTCAGGAACAGGTCGCCGGGCGCGGTCTTCGAGCTCGTCTTGGTGAACTTGACGTTCGGCGGCCGCAGGTCGGGGCGCGACCGGAAGTGCTGCTCGCCGTCGGCGTGTCCGCCGGGATCCTTCTGAACCTTGCTCGGCACGCCGATCGGCGCCTTGTAGGCGATCTTGAACTTGATCCTGCCGTCCTTCTCGCCCAGCAGCTTGGGGTCGGCCTTGACGGTGACCGTCTCGCCGCGCTTGAAGCGATTCTTCGGCACGAAGCTCGCGCCCTCGCCGTCGGAGTGCGGCTTGAGCGTGCCCTCGTGCTTGCCGGTGCTCGAGCCGACGACGCTGATCCCGGTGAGCTGGTCCGGGCTCTCGCCGCGGAAGCTGATCTGCGTTCCGGGCGACGCCGTGGGCGTGCCCTGCATCGGGAAGATGGCGACGCCGGATGCGGCGTCGGAGGAGGAGCCGCAGCCGACGGCCGCGATCGCGGCCAGCGCGGAAACCACCAGGAGCACGGTTTTGATGCGTGCCGACATGACGAAGCGGAGCAGGGTAGCGATCAGCCCGACGCGCGGACGGTCTTCGACTGGCCGAGCTCCTGGCCCGACGACCCGAGCGCCCGCACGCGCACGTACCGCCGCTCGGCGTCGAGCTTGACGTGCGTCTCGAACCCCTTGCGGGAGACCTTGGCGGCCGGCAGGAGGACGGCAGGATCGTCGCCCGCGAGCACCTCCCACTGGGCCACGTCGGTCGATCCGTTCCAGCTCACGTAGACGCCCGTGTGGCCGCCGCCGAGCTTGGCGCGCACGTCAGGCGGGCGCCCCGGACGGGCGTGCCACTGGAAGCGATAGGCGCGGTAGGTGTCGACGCCCTCGGGCTTGAAGTGCGCGTCGAAGACCATCGTCCCGCCCGACGTGAACTCGCTGAACTTGGGCGAGTTCCCGCCCCAGCCCACGAAGACGTTGTGGCTCGGCAGCACCTGCATGCTGCCCTGGCTCATCGAGCGGATGGTGTGCGGGTAGCGGTACGACCTGCGCACGCTGACCCTCCGTTTCGCCTCGTTCACGTTGAGCCACAGAGCCCGCGCCTGGCGCCCCGGGTCCGGCGGGCCGCCGTTGTCGAACAGCGTGATCGAGCCGTCCGGCTGGAGGCGGGCGTGGTGCTGCGAGATGAAGCGCGAGCCCGGCGCCATCTCGAAGTCGCTGCGCCGCCCTCCGAGCCGCCAGCGGATCTGCGCCGTGCGGTGGTCGAGCTTGTAGACCGCGTGCGTGTGGCGGGCGGAGATCAGGAGGTCGCCGTCCGGCACCATCTCGATCGAGTTGACGTGGGCCACGTCGTACGGCTGGCCCTCGTTGTGCGGCGCGTACGACTCCTTGTGGCTTATCTGGCCGAGGCTGTGCCACTCGAACATCACTAGCCCCGTGGGGATGTCGATCTCCTGGACGAGCGTGTCCATCGCGATGGACCCGCCGAAGGTGACCGGCTGGTACCCCAGCACAAGCGCTGTGCTGCGCGGCGACAGCTCGAACTCGTGCAGGTCGGCCCGGTAGCCGTTGCCGGCGTGGACCGTGGCGATGTGGTGGTACGAGGTGTCGTACATCATCCCCACGCCCAGCCCCTGCCCCGGCCGGGCCTCGCCCTGCCACCACGTGAGGACCGGGTTGCCGCGGTACCTCTGCACGCGGAAGTCGAAGGCGCTCGTGTGCTTGGGGACCTCCTTGAACCAGACGAGCCGGCCGTGCGAGTCGGTGACGATCGTGCCGTCCTGCCCGCGCCCGGCCTTGGCCGCGGTGAAGATGTCGCCCTCGCGGTCGGTCGCCTTCGAGCGCCTGGTCACGATCACCGACGGCGGCCTGATGTCCCGCCGCGAGACGAAGTGCTGCGTGCCCGGCGGGTTGCCGCCGCGGTCGATCGAGCGCCCGAGGTGGTAGTGACCGGGCGGGCGCGAGATCCTGAACTTCACCGAGCCGTGCTCCTGGCGCTCCATCGGGAAGTCCGCCGTGACGGTCACCCGCTCGCCGCGGCGGAAGCCGCGCTTGGGCAGGAAGCTCGCGCCGTTCCCGTCCGAGTGCGCCCTGAGCGTGCCGCCGTGCACGCCGCTCTGCGACCCGCGGACCCTGATCCCGGTGAGCTCGGACGGCGCCCGGCCGCGGAAGCTGATCTGGGTCTCGGGCGATGCCACCAGCGTGCCCGCGGCGGGGAAGACGGCCACGGTCGGCCCGGCCGCCTGTGAGGCGCCGGACGAGAAGGCCACGGCGGCGACGATGCCGACCGCGGCGATGACGGATGTGAGCCGTGGCGGCACGCGCTCCCGCAAGACGAGGGTTTCTAACACGGGCCGGGGCGAAATAGTCCGGTACGAGTCA
>JAXDHW010000249.1:0-3473 GCA_034664365.1 Thermoleophilaceae bacterium | reverse complement strand
CCCACGAGGTCCATCAGCTCGAACGGCCCCATCCGGAAGCCGCCCGCGAGCCGCACGATCCGGTCGATCTGCTCGTGCGTGGCCACGCGCTCCTGAAGCAGCCGGAGCGACTCGGCGCCGAACGGGCGGTTGCAGCGGTTGACCAGGAACCCCGGACCGTCGACGACCTCGATCGGCTCGCGCTCCATCTTCCGCGCTACCTCGGTCACGACGCGCACCGCCTCGTCACCGCTCTGCTCGGCACGCACGATCTCCACGAGCTTCATCACCGGGGGCGGGTTGAAGAAGTGCATCCCCACCACGTTCTCCGGCCGTTTGGCCGCGCCCGCCAACGACGTCACCAGGATCGACGAGGTGTTGGTGGCCAGCACGATCTCGGGGTTGCGCTCCGACAGCGCGGCGAACAGCTCACGCTTCAGCTCGGGGCGCTCGGGCACGGCCTCGATGACGAGGTCGCACGCGGCCAGCTCGTCGAGATCGTCCACCACGACGAGCTCCGGCACGTCGCCGAGCCGCTTCCGGATGCTCGCCGCGCCGCGCTCCCGCGCCTCCGCCAGCGGGTCGTACAGCAGCGTCCGCATCCCGGCCTGGCAGCCGAGCTGCGCTATCCCCGCGCCCATCGTCCCGGCGCCGGCGACCCCTAGCTGCAGCTCAGCGCCCCCTGAACTCGGCCCGGCGCTTCTCGATGAACGCGCTCATGCCCTCGACCCGGTCGTCGGTGGCCATCGCCAGCTCGTAGAGCCTGCGCTCGTAGGCGAGGCCGGCCGCCAGCGCCGTCTCGTCGGCCGCCTGCACCGCCTGCTTGCCGAGCCGGGCGGCGATCGGCGGCCGGCGCGCCACCACCTGAGCGAGCTCGACCGCCTCGGTGAGCCAGTTCTCCTCGACGCGGTTCACGATCCCAATCGCGACGGCCTCCTCGGCGTTCATCCGCCGCCCGGTGAGCACGAGCTCCATCGCTCGCTGCTTGCCCACCACGCGCGTGAGCCGCTGAGTTCCGCCGGCGCCGGGGATGATCCCGAGCGTGATCTCCGGCTGCCCGAACTCGGCAGTGGGCGACGCGACGATCATGTCGCACGACAGCGCCAGCTCGCAGCCACCGCCGAGCGCGAAGCCCGACACGGCCGCGATCATCGGCGTGCGCGTGGCGGCGAGGCGCGTCCAGTGGGCGGCGGTCGGCGTGGTCATCGCCTCCTGGAAGCTCCGGTCGCGCATCGCCTTGATGTCGGCGCCGGCGGCGAAGTAGTCGTCGCCGCCGGCGATCACGATGCAGCGGACGTTCTCGTCGGCGTCCCACTCCTCGACGATCGCCACGAGCTGCTCCATCAGCTCGGCGGACAGCGCGTTGCGCGCGTCCGGGCGGTTGAGCCGCGCGATCCCGACAGCGCCGTCGCGCTCGGCGAGCACCACCTCCGCCACGGTCACACCATGGCGTTGATGCCGGTGGCCGCGCGGGCGATGATCAGCTTTTGGATCTGGGACGTGCCCTCGTAGAGGGTCGTGACCCGCGCGTCGCGCATGTAGCGCTCGACCGGGTGGTCGTCCACGTAGCCCGAGCCGCCGTGCACCTGGATCGCGTTGTTGGCGCTCCGCACCGCCGCCTCGGTGGCGTAGAGCTTTGCGATCGAGGTCTCCGTGGTGTTCGGCTTGCCGGCGTCCTTGAGCCAGCCGGCACGCCAGACGAGCGCGCGCGACGCCTCGGTGTCCACGACCATGTCCGCGATCATCTGCTGGACGAGCTGGAAGCTCGCGAGCGGGCGGCCGAACTGCTGGCGCTCCTTCGAGTACGCGACCGACGCGTCGACGCAGCCCTGGCAGATCCCCACGCAGCCCGACGCCACGCTGAAGCGGCCCGAGTCGAGCGCCGACATCGCCACCTTGAAGCCGTCGCCGACCTCGCCGAGCAGCGCCTCGTCGCCGACCTCGACGCCGTCGAGCGAGAGCTCGGCCGTGTCGGACGCCCGCAGCCCGAGCTTGCCGTGGATCTCGCTGCTCGAGAACCCGGGGGAGTCGGTCGGCACGAGGAAGGCGGCCAGGCCACGGTGCTTCTTCTCCGGGTCGGTCTGGGCGAAGATCATCGCGACCTTGGCGTAGTTGCCCATCGAGATCCACTGCTTCTGGCCGCTGATCTTCCAGCCGTCGCTCGTCTTCTCGGCGCGCGTCGAGAGGTTGGCCGCGTCGGAGCCCGTGTTGGGCTCGGTCAGGCCGAAGCAGCCGAGGATCTCGGCGCTGCAGAGCTTGGGGAGCCACTGGTGCTTCTGCTCCTCGGTGCCCCAGCGCTGGATCGACGAGCAGACGAGCGAGGTCTGCACCGACACGACCGTGCGGGCGGAGGAGTCGCCGCGGCCGATCTCCTCGACGATCAGGCCGTAGGTGCGGTAGTCGAGCCCGCGCCCGCCGTACTCCTCGTCGACGATCGGGCCGAGGTAGCCCATGTCGCCGAGCTTCTTCACGAGGTCGGTGTCGAAGTGCTCGTTGCGGTCGTTCTCGCGGGCGACCGGGATGATCTCGCGGTCGGTGAAGTCCCGCGCCGTCTCGCGGATCAGCTTCTGCTCGTCTGTCAGCTCGAACTCGATCACGAGCGGGGCAATCTAGCGGCGTCAGGCCGCGGCGGGGTTCTCCACGACCATCGCGAGCCCCTGGCCGACGCCGATGCACATCGTTGCGAGGCCGTAGCGGCCGCCGCGGCGGCGGAGCTCCCAGATCAGCGTGCCCAGGAGCCGCGCGCCCGACGAGCCGAGCGGATGGCCGAGTGCGATCGCGCCGCCGTTGACGTTCAGCTTCTCGTGCGGGATACCGAGCTCGCGGATCGACGCCAGCACCTGAGCCGCGAACGCCTCGTTGAGCTCGACCAGGTCGAGGTCGTCGACCGTGATTCCCGCGAGCGCGAGCGCCTTGCGCGTGGCGGGCACGGGGCCGACGCCCATGTAGGCGGGGTCGACCCCGGCCGGCGCGGTGGCGACCACGCGCGCCAGCGGCTCGCGGCCGAGCTCGCGCGCGCGCTCCTCGCTGCACACCACGAGGCAGGACGCGCCGTCGTTCAGCTGCGAGGAGTTGCCGGCCGTCACGCTGCCGCCCTCGCGGAACGCCGGCTTGAGCGATGCGAGCTTGTCGAGGGTCGTGTCGGACCGCGGGCCCTCGTCGGCGTGCACGGTCACCGGCGGCCCCTTCCGCTGCGGGACCTCGACGGTGACGATCTCGTCGTCGAAGCGACCCTCCTCGGTGGCCGCGATCGCGCGGCGGTGCGACTCGAGCGCGAAGGCATCCTGGTCCTCGCGCGAGACGCCGTGGCGCTCCGCCACGTTCTCGGCCGTCTCGCCCATCGCCTCGGTCGAGTAGCGCTCCTCCATGCGCGGGTTCACGAAGCGCCAGCCGAGCGTCGTGTCCGCCATCTCGCGCGGACCGCGCGGGAACGAGCGGTCCGGTTTGAGCATCACGAACGGAGCGCGGCTCATCGACTCGACCCCGCCGCCGAG
>JAXDHW010000211.1:0-2840 GCA_034664365.1 Thermoleophilaceae bacterium | reverse complement strand
GCGATGGCCATCCGGTCGAGCATGTCCGCGTATGCCAGCACGTCGGGTCCGCCGATCTGCACCTCGCGTCCCGCGGACGAGGGGACGTGCGGCGCGGCGGCGAGGTAGGCGACGACGTCCTCGACGGCGATCGGCTGCGTGGGGGTGGAGAGCCAGGCCGGGGCGACCATCACCGGCAGCCGTGCCACCAGGGCGCGGAGCGTCCGGTACGACTCGCTCCCGGCGCCGACCACCATGCCGGCCCTGAAGTAGGTGAGCGGCGGTCCCTCCTCGGCGAGCACGCGCGCGGTCTCCTGGCGGCTCTTGAGGTGCCGCGACCCCGGGTCGTCGCCCAGCCCGCCGAGGTAGACGACCCGGCCCACGCCCTCGGCGCGCGCCATCGCCGCGAACGCGCTCGCCGACCGGCGCTCGCGCTCCTCGAAGTCCGCGTCGCCGCCGCGGCCCATCGAGTGGACCAGGTAGTACGCCACGTCCACCCCGCGGCCGGCGCCGCGCAGGCTCCCCGGGTCGAGCATGTCGCCCTCGTGCAGCTCCGCCCCGATGGCGGCGAGCTGCCCCGCGCGGCCACGGTCGCGCACCAGGCAGCGCACCTGCGCGCCCGACCGTGCCAGTTGGGCGGCCAGGCGCGAGCCCACGAAGCCGGTCGCGCCGGTGACCAGCGCCGTGGTCGATCCGTTCGCCGAGGCCATCCCCATGCCTACGCGCCGGTGCGTGCCGGCGGCTCACTTGGGTGACGCAAGGGTGTGGCTACCCGTATGGGCGGGGCGTCCGGGGTGGGCCACAATGGACCGCGTGCCGCTGCGCGTCCTGATCGTGGACGACCACGAGAGCTTCCGCTCCAGCGCCCGTCTGCTCCTCGAGGCAGAGGGCTACGACGTCGTGGGCGAGGCCGAGACCGGCGGTTCCGGGCTGCGCGCCGCTGCGGAGCTCCGGCCGGACGTCATCCTCCTCGACGTCCACCTCCCGGATCTCGACGGCTTCGACGTGGCCGCCCGGCTCGCGACGGGCGAATCGAGTCCGCGCGTTGTGATCACCTCGAGCCGCGACGCGTCGGACTTCGGTCCGATGATCGAGCGCAGCGGCGCCCTCGGCTTCGTCCCGAAGAACGAGCTCTCCGGAGAGGCGCTCGCCGCGCTCTTAGACTAGGTCTGTGCGGCTCGTCATCGCCGAGGACTCGGTCCTCCTGAGGGAGGGAATGGCGAGGCTGCTCGAGGACCAGGGCTTCGAGGTGGTCGGCCAGGCCGGCGACGGCGAGGAGCTGGTTCGCAAGGTCATGGCCCACAAGCCCGACGTCGCAATCGTCGACGTCCGGATGCCGCCCACGCACACCGACGAGGGGCTGCGCGCCGCCCAGGAGATCCGCGAGCGGCTGCCCGACACCGGCGTGCTCGTGCTCTCCCAGTACGTGGAGGAGGAGTACGCAACCGAGCTGATCGGCGACCGCGCCGAGGGCGTGGGCTACCTGCTCAAGGACCGCGTGGCCGACGTCGACGCGTTCGTCGACGCGGTTCGCCGTGTGAGCGAGGGCGGCTCCGCGCTCGACCCCGAGGTCGTATCGCTCATGCTCGGCCGCAAGCGCGACGAGCCGCTGTCCGAGCTCACCCCGCGCGAGCGGGAGGTGCTGGGGCTGATGGCCGAGGGGCTCTCCAACCACGCGATCGCCGAGCGCATGGTTGTCACCGAGCGCGCCGTCGAGAAGCACGTGACCAGCATCTTCGGAAAGCTCCGCCTGCCGCCCACCGGCGAGACGCACCGGCGCGTGCTGGCGGTGCTCACCTACGTGCGCGCGTAGGGCGCCGCCGGCCCAGATGATCTAGCGGATTCCCTGCTTGGTGAGCGCGCTCACGGCGTTCGCGTTCGCGCGGGTCACGAAGCTCGGGCCGGTGGGGACCAGCGTCCCCTTCGCCGGCAGCAGGCCATAGCGGGCGTTCTGGGTGAGGAACACGATCGGCAGGTAGCCCTGGAGGAACGGCTGCTGGTCGACCGCGAAGTCGATCTCGCCCTTCCTGAGAGCGGCCAGCACCTCGGGCGAGAGGTCGAAGGTGGCGAGTCGCACGCTGCCGAGCAGCCGGTCGAGCCGCAGCCCACCGATCGCCGGGAGGGTGCCGCCGGGGCCGAGGGTGATCATCCCGTCCACGTGCTGCTCGATCACGGCGTCGGCGATCGTCTGCTCGGCGCCGTGGCGGTTCTGGAGGTTGATGTCGACGACCGTGGAGCGGCCGCCCGCCCTCCGCAGGGCGCGCCCGAAGCCGCGGCAGCGCGCCGCGAGCCCCGCGTTGCCCTTCTCGTGCTCCACGCAGATCGCCTGGCGCACGCCCTGGCGCGCCATCCGCTGGCCGGCCGCGAAGCCGGCCTGCTCGTCGGGCTGGCCGACGTGGGCGAGCACACCGAGCCGCCGTGAGACGTCGGTGCCCGAGTTGAGCGACACCACCGGGATGCCGGACCTCACCGCCGCGCGGATCGCCCCGCCGAGCGCCCTGGCGTCGGGGATCGAGACCACGAGGCCGTCGGGGTGCGCGGCCACCGCCTGCCGGATCAGCTCTCGCATCCGGCCCAGGTCCGTCGTGTCGGGCGCGGAGTAGGTGACGGACACGCCGAGCTCGTGGGCCGCGCGATCGATGCCGCTCTTCACCACGGCCCAGAACGGATCCGACGCCTGGCCGTGGGTCACCACGGCGATCCGCACGCGCCTGCGCGGCGAGGGAGCGTCGGTGTCGGCGCGCGGCCTGGGGGTGATGGGAGTGGTGGGCTGGACCGGCTGCGCCGCCAGGTCGGGCTCGTGCGTCTCCACGGTCTTGCCGCAGCCCACCGCGAGGAGCACGATCGCCGCGGCCGCGATT
>JAXDHW010000194.1:0-2778 GCA_034664365.1 Thermoleophilaceae bacterium | reverse complement strand
GCGTCGTAGCGCAGGTCGTCGCCACGGGTCACGCTGTTGCGGCCGCGCACCGCCATCCAGAGGTCGCCGATCCGCTGGGTGGCGTAGAGCGATTGCCCGTCCCCCAGGACGCTGGCGCCGCCGTCGTCGGAGCGGAGCGGCGCCTGATCCTGCCCCGGCCGCGCCCGGCCGTCCGCGATCATGTCGAGGAACATGAGGGCGAGCCCGCCGTACGGTGCGAACCCGTCACCCTCGCCGCCCGCCAGTCGCGATCGTTCGAACTCGGAGCGCTGTGCCGGCACCGTGAAGATCCCGGCCCTGCCGCCCACGTGCACGTCGCGCAGCCGCTCGAGGGCGCGCCGCGCGACCCCGTCGTAGCGGCGGGCGCGGATGGCGGAGGTGCCGCCGTAGGTCTCGGCCGCGCGCGCGGCGTACGCGAAGCCCGCGAGTCCCCACGCCTGCTCGAGCTGGCGGCCCGACCACGCCACGTCGCCGTCCGGAGCCATGAGGCGCCACGCCGCCTCGGCGGAGCGCCGTAGCGCCACGCGCGAGTCGCCGCCGGCGTCGGCTCCGAGCCTCTCGATCGCCCGCGCGTACAGCCCGCTGGCGAGGCCCATGTACGCGAGCGGGTCGTCCGGCCGGTCCGAGAGCAGCAGCGTGTTGTCGCCGCCGACCCTGCGGACGTCGCCGGCGAACAGTCGCGGCACCCCGCTGCGCAGGAACCCGACCGCGAAGCGGTAGATCCGGTCGCGGCTCGGGCCGACGATGGCGTCCGACCGGCTCGACGTGATGCCGCTCGAGCGGAACGACAGCACCTCGAGCGCCTCGATCACGAGCTTGTTGCTGAACAGCTCGTTCGAGTCGCGCAGGTGAACCAGGACCTGGCGGCGGATGTAGTGCTGGACGACCGGCCGGATCCGTCCCCACTGCTCGTCGTGGGCCAGGCGCCTCTGGGCCAGGTTGTAGAAGAGGCCCACCGCCATGTTCTGGAAGACGCTCGTGAGCCCGTGCTGCGGAGAGGTGCGGTCGGTGGCGAAGCGCATCGCCTTCAGGCCGGTCCGCACGAGCCGCCTGTCGTGCTCGCGCACGCCGACGTCGACCAGGGCGTAGCCGAGCACCGCCTCGCCGTAGGCGGAGTGCTCGCCGACCTCGTCCCAGAAGCGGCCGTTGGAGTACTGGCGCTCCGGCCACGGCGCCGCGATCTGGCGCGCGAGCGAGCGCGCCAGCTGGCGGACGTGGTCGGTGCGCGCTGCCGCCGGCACGGCCGTCCACGCGCCCACGAGCGCCGTGAGGCACGCAGCGAGCGCGGCCGCGCGCGCCCGTCCGCGCGCCGCCCGTTCCGGCCCGATAGCTTTCGCGCCGCCCATGCCTCCGGAGCGAAACCCGAGCGCGCTCGAAACGTTGCGCGACGATCCCTCCGAGCGGCGGACATTCCTCCGCTCGGTCGGCGGCGGGGCCGCGGCCGCGACCTTCGCCTTCGCTCTCGCCGCCTGCGGCAAGAAGAAGGCGGCCGGGGCCCAGATCGGTGGGGCGGGAGTGGGCACGGCCCAGTATGGCGAGGGCGATGCGGGGATCGTCAACTACGCGCTCTCGCTCGAGTACCTGGAGGCCGCCTTCTACAGCCTCGCGATCGGCAGCGGGAACCTCAAGGGCCGCCCGCTCGAGCTCTTCAAGCGCTTCGGTGCCGAGGAGAACGATCACGTCAAGACGCTCGAGGGCACCGTCCGGAGCCTCGGCGGCACGCCGGCCCCCAGGCCCAAGCCGAGCTTCACGCTCGACAACCCGAACACGATCCTCGCCACGGCGAACCAGCTCGAGTCGATCGGGGCCGCCGCCTACCTGGGCCAGGCCGACCGGATCCAGAGCAAGCAGGTGCTCGCCGCCGCGCTCTCGATCCACAGCGTCGAGGCGCGCCACGCCGCCGTCATCTCCACGATGCTCGGCCAGCCGATCTCGCCCGACGGCCCGTTCGCCCGGCCCGCCACGAGCGTCGACGTGACGTCTCAGATCCGACCCTTCCTCACGGCGTGATCACGCGCGCCGAGCTCCTGGTCCGCGGTGCCCTCGCGACGGGCGGCCTCTATGGAGCCGGCGCCGTCGCCCCGTGGGTCGAGCGCGCGCTCGCGCAGGAGAGCACGGGCGACCTGAAGATCCTCGAGTTCGCACTGAAGGTGGAGGGCGTGCTGGCCGCTTTCTACAAGGAGGCGCTGAAGAAGAAGGGCCTCGGCGGCGACGTGAAGAGGGCGTTCACCGAGATCGCCGCGCACGAGGAGGCGCACGCCAAGCAGCTCAACCAGACCCTCGGCCAGCTCAGCGAAGCCAAGGACCGGTTCAGTGTCGCCGCCGTCTCGACGGCCTTCGGCAACTCGCCGGCGGAGCTGCTCCGCCACGCAATCGAGATCGAGGAGGTCGGGCTGGCCGCCTACAACGGCGCCGCGCCCGTGCTCCGGTCGCCGGACCTACTCGTGGCGTTCGCCTCGATCGCGCAGGTGGAGGGCCGGCACGTCGGCGCCCTGCGCGAGCTCGCCGGAAAGGACCCGGCGCCCGCCGCGTTCGACAAGGCGCTCTCACCCGCCGCGGCGGAGAACAGGGTCAGCCTCGGGCTATGAGCCACGCATCCCTCGGCAAGAAGTACCCGCCGTTCGAGTACGAGGTCGGCCGCGAGAAGATCCGCGAGTACTCGTACGCGATCGGCGCCACCAACCAGGTGCACTTCGATCCCGAGGCGGCGCGCGCTGCCGGCTTCCGCAACGTCGTGGCGCCGCCGATGTTCGCCGTCGTGTACTCGGCCGGCTCGGT
>JAXDHW010000189.1:0-4370 GCA_034664365.1 Thermoleophilaceae bacterium | reverse complement strand
ATGCTCGCCTACGCGCCTGCGGTGATGACCGGGCAGGTGCACGACGGCGCCGGGTACATCCGTGCCGCGCGCCGCGGCCTCGCGTGGGGCGATCAGGAGCCGTCGGGGTATCCGCTCTTCCTGCGCGTCGTGCACGCCGTCAGCCACGAGTTCGCATTCACGATCGCCATCCAGCACGCGCTTGGGCTCGCCACCGGGGTGCTCCTGTTCCTTGCGGTCCGGCGACTGGGCGGGCCCGCGTGGCTGGGACTCGTGCCCGCCGCTGTGGTGTGGCTGGGCGGCGACCAGCTGTTCCTCGAGCACGCGCCGCTGTCGGAGTCGCTCTTCACGGTGCTCCTCGCGGCGACCCTGTATGCCGGCATCCGCTGCCTCGACGGGGATTGGCGCTGGCCGATCGCAGCGGGCGCGCTCTCCGCGTCGCTCCTCTCGGTGCGAACGGTCGGACTGCCCATCCCACTGGTGACGCTCGTCTGGATAGCCGCCACGCGCTGGCGCACGGGCCTGCCCGCTCGCCGCGGAGTGGCCGCCGGGCTCGCGGCAACGATCCTCGTAGCGGGGGCATACGGAACGCTCAGGTATGAGGCCAACGGACGCTGGTCGCTGCGCCCGCAGGCGTCGGGCTGGGTCCTCTACGCGCGCGCGGCGCAGTTCGCCGACTGCCGGGAGTTCACGCCCCCGCATGGAACCGCCGCCCTCTGCGACGCGACCCCGCCGCGCAAACGCAGGGGACCGAGTTACTACCTCTGGTTCGGCGGACCGGCGCACCGGGCGTTCGGCCTGCCCGACGCGCACGACCGCGAGGTGGGCGAGTTCGCGCGCGCGGCGATGGTTCACCAGCCGCTCGACTTCCTCGAGGTGGCGGCGACCGACCTCGTTCGCTACCTGGACCCGGAGTTCGGCCCCGCCAAACGTGCGGCCTACTCGGGACCGAGCGCGGTCGCGTTCCCGTCGGGCAGGCCCACTCAGGACGCGCCGCTACGACACGAGGCCAACTTGTACTACGCACCGACTCGACCGCAGCGGGCCGGCGCCGCCGAGGGACTGCGCAGCTACCAGCGCATCGCGCGCGTGAACGGTTGGGCGCTGCTGGTGCTGCTCGCGCTCGGGGTCGTCGGAGCGTTCCTCGCACGCGGTCGTGTGCGCTTCGGGCTGATCCTGTTGCTCGCGGTTGCGCTCGAGCTCCTGCTCATGCCCGTGTTCACCTCCGCCGAGTGGCGCTACGCGGTGCCCGCAGAGGGCGCGATCGCCTGCGCGGCGGCCGTGGGCGGTTGGCTGGCCGTCAGCGCTCTCACTCGGATTGGGCGCCCGGGTTGGCACCGGCGCGCACGGCGCGCGGCTTAACACGCGCGTACGCAGCGCCTCGCGCGCGCGTGTGTTGACGCGACAGGTTGCGGACTCTCACACGCGTCACCGCAGTCGCGTTGGCCCTCGCGACAGCCGCCCTTCTGTGCGCGGCGGCCGCGGCGCGTGCGGACATCGCGGACTCGCAGGCGTCGCCACGCGTCTCATACATCTCGCTCGCCAAGCGCGGACTCCACGCGGCCCGCACGCGGTTCTGGAACCGCGGCCGTGGTTGGTACGAGAACGCGCTGCGCCCGAACCCCGTCTGCCCGCTCGCGACGGTATGGGGAAGCGTCGGCCTGTTCGAGGCGATCGACGCGGTGGCCATCGCCGAGCCGACACCACGGCACAGGGACGCGGTGCGGTGGTTCGCGTCGACGGCTGAGCGCTACTGGGCCGCCGCGGTCGGGCCCACGGGCGCATACGCCGCCTACCCCGACAGCACGGCCACGCGGGCGTACTTCGACGACAACGGCTGGTGGGGCCTGGCGTTCGTCGACGCGTACGTGGCCACGCGGGACCTCCGCTACCTCGCCGATGCGGCCCGAGCGCTGCGCTTCCTCGACGTGCGCGGCTGGGACGGCGAGCGCGGCATGTTGTGGAACACGTGGAGTCGCGAGCACTCGCTCGCCACGTTCGCGTCGGCCACGGCGCTCGCGGCCGAGCTCTACGAGTACACCGGACGGGCCACCTACCGCCGGATGGCCCGCGCGTACCTGGCCTGGGGCGACGCGCACGCTATGGCGCGCTCCGGCCTCTACGCGACCGCGGAGCGTCCGGCGACCACGTACGTCCAGGGCGCCCTCATCGGGGCCGCGCTGTCGCTCTGCCGGCGTGGCGACCGCGCCGCATGCGCGCGGGCAGAGCAGCTCGCCAGCGCCGCCGCCGCGCACTGGGAGGGCGGCCCCTACCACGGCCCGCAGTTCGACGCGATCCTGTTCCGCAACCTGATCCGCCTGAGCGACCGGGACGGCGACCCGCGCTGGTACGACTGGGCGCAGCGCGCCGCCGCCGACGCTGCGGCGAACGCGCGCGAGCACGGCCTCTACCTGCGCTTTTGGGACGGCACGAGGTCGGCCGCCCACGGCCACGGCAGCCGAGCCCGGCAGCAGTTCGCGCACGGGATGCTGCAGATCCACGCCTCGACGGTGTCGCTGTTCGCGTGGCTTGCGGCCGTGGACCGGCCGGGTTGAAGGCGGCCGGCGTCTCCCGGGGACCGGCCCGAGGAGGGCCGCTCAGGCCTTGGGCTCGACGGAGTCTGAACGAGATCTGCCGAGCGCTCTCGCCGCCGTTACGCCACGCGCGCCTGCGGACCGAAGCTGGACGGCGTGGTCGGCTGCCGCCCACTCGCCCGCACGCCAACCCCCCGACAACCTCAACCACTTGACCAGCGTCTCCGGCGCACGGATCGTCGGAGCCTGGACGCGCGGAACGGCCATCCTTCGCCAGGGTCCGCGCCGCGCTCTGAATGCCAGCTCATAACCGGCGTCCGCAACCGCCCGCTCGACTCGCCGGTCGTGCCAGCCAGACGGATAGGCGAGCGTGGCGCACGGCTCCCCGGTAAGCGCCTCCACAGCCTCGCGAGACGAGGTGAGCTCGATGTCCAACTGGGCGTCGGTCAAGGTCCGCAGATCGGGATGAGACACCGTGTGCGACGCGAGCTCCATCCCCGACTCGTGCAACGCCCGAGCCTCGTCCTCGGTCATGACCGAGGCGCCACCAAATCTGGCGAAGCGCTTGCCGAATCCCGAGGTACAGATGAAGAAGGTTGCTCGGACGCCAAGCCGGTCGAGCATGGGCGCGACCGTGGTCAGGCCGTCCTGCCACCCGTCGTCGAACGTCAACACGGCAATGCCTCGCGGCGGGAGGTCCCCCTGCCACGCTCGCGCCAGCTCGCCGGCGGTGGAGAACCGATAGCCGAGCTCTCGTAGCAGCGCAATGTGCGCCTCGACGTTCGCGGGCGGCGTGATCATCGCGCCGGCGTCGTCGGGTCGTCCGCGGCGTCCGCGTCCAGTGAGGTCGGCGACGCAGTGGTAGTAGATCACCCGCGTCGGGGGCAGGCCACCGCTCGCCATCGCGGCGGATCGTCTCACAACGATCTGCCGATCGCGAGAGCAATCGGGCGCCCGGATTTGAACCGGTGGTCAGCCGGGCGCGGCACCTCGTCGATCGCGGCGCTACAGGCTGAAGGACTTCGAGGCGGGAGTCTTGTCCGCTCCCGCGGCGTTCACGGCCTTGACCAGGAACTTGTAGCTGCCGGAAGCCAAGTGCGTGTACTTCTTGGGCGACGTGCACTTGGAGAACGACGGCTTGGCCGAGCCCTTCTTGAGGGCGCACTTGAAGCCGGTCGCCGGGCCGACCGCCTTGAACCTGAAGGTCGCGGCGCTGTTCTTCTTGTCGATCGTCGACTTCGTGATCGTGGTGTTGGGCGGCCCCATCCGGAACCTGTAGAGGGCGGGTGACGGATCGGCGCCGCCTGAGTTGAACGCACGCACGAGGAACGTGTAGTTGCCGGGCGCGAGGGGCTTATAGAGCTTCGGCGACGCGCACGACGTGAAGGGCGCCGGCGCTCCGTTCTTCCTGAGAGCGCACTGGAAGCCGGTCGCGAGGCCGAGCGCCTTGAACCCGAAGGTCGCCGAGTGCTTCCCCTGGTCGAGCTTCGCGAGCGTGATCTTCGTACTGGGCGGGGCGAGGCGACCGACCATGACGTTCCCGCCCTGGTCGCCCGCGACGCAGAGCGGCAGCGACGCACACGAGACGGCGAGGAGGCTCCACCTGGAGTCCACGTAGGTGCTCTTCCAGTCGGCGGACCCGCCGGTGGGCTTCGTCGACGCGAAGGCGGATCCACCGTCGTCGACGACCACGCACAGCGACGACGAGGCGCACGAGACGCCCTGCAGCTCGTTGAAGTTGTCGGCGCCGAACTCGACGGGGACGGACTTCCACGCGGTGTTGGACGCCGGCGAAGTGGAGCTCAGCACCGCGCCATTGAAGTTGCCGCTCGTCGTCTCGTCGATCGCGAGGCAGAG
>JAXDHW010000181.1:0-8576 GCA_034664365.1 Thermoleophilaceae bacterium | reverse complement strand
CCGAGGTCAGGCAGTGGCAGGTGATGACGGGCGCCACGTCGGCGGCGCTCGTGCCCGGCAAGAAGGTCGACAGGAGCGGGTTCGAGACCCGCATCGTGGTGAGCGGCAGCCCGGCGTACGTCGCGGTGCGGGCGCTCGGCGCGGACGGCGAGGTGCTCGGCACCTCGAAGACGGTCCAGCCGCGCTCCTGAGCGTTCTCTGGGCGGTCGACCCCGGCGCGGGCGGGACCGCGCGCCGTACGCTCGGTGCATGTCCAGGGCACGACAGCTGACCCAGTTGAGCCTGCTCGCGGTCTTCGCCTGCGTGGCCGTATACGTGCTGGCGCTCGGCACTTCCTGGGGGCTCGACGCCGACGAGCGCGGCCTGCCCGCCGGGGTCAGCGGACCCACCTGGGAGCGTGCCCACCACGCGCTCCACCGCGTCGTCGACACGATCCACGTGACCACGATCGCGGTGGCCGGGTTGCTGGCCGTGCTGGTTGCGCTCCGCCGCAAGCGGCGCGACCTCGCCGGGGTGGCTGTGGCGACGCTCATCGGCGCCAACGTGACCACCGCGCTGCTCAAGCCGCTCCTGGCGCGCACGGACCCACTCGGCGGCGAGGCCGATCGCCTGATCTCCGGAGCCTTCCCGAGTGGCCACGCGACGGCCGCGATGTCACTCGCGCTCGTGGCGGTGATCGTGGCGCCGCGGGGCTGGCGTCCGGCCGTGGCGCTGGGCGCCGCGGCCTACGCCGCGGCGGTGGGCGTGGGCCTGGTGGTGATCTTCGCCCACTACCCGAGCGACGTGGTGGGCGGCTACATGGTCGCCGGCGCGTGGGCCACGGCGATGGCCGCGATCGCCCTCGCCCGGCGTGAGCGCACGATCCACGTGCCGCCGGCCCGGACCCCGTCGCTCGGCACGATCGTCAGCGTCGGCGGCCTGGTGCTCGCCGCCGGGGCGCTCCTGCTCGCCCCGGCGTCGCAGCTCGGTCACGGTGTGTTCGCGGTGTCGGCCGTGGCGATCGCGGCGCTCGCGCTGCTGTTGCCGGTCGGCCTGACCGTCTTCCTCTCGCGGTCCTAGTTCGCGGGGCTCCGCGCCCCTCCGTTGTTGCCCGCCGTCAGGCCGGCTCGGGGCAGGGCACGCTCGCGCCGACCGCCGTCGGCTCCGCCGCGCCCGAGGCCGCCGGGACCCGCACCCGCCGGAGCAGGTGCGTGGCGACCACCGCGCCGGCGGCGGCCAGCGTGGCGCCGACGATGAGCGCGTTCTGGAGCCCGTCGACGAACGCGCCCGGGTCCTGGCCGAGCGCGGCGCTCGACGGGATCAGCGCGCCCAGTCCCGCGATCCCGACCGCGATGCCGGCCTGGCGGAACGTGTCGTTCGCGCCCGCGGCCAGTCCGCTCTGCTCGTCGGGGAGGCTGTTGAGCGCCACGCCGCTGACGGCGGGGTTGAACAGCCCCGTGCCGACGCCCGCCAGGAGCATGCCGGGCAGCGTGGCGGTCCACGAGCTGTCGGGGCCGATCATCGCGGACATCACGAGCATTCCGAGCGCCACGAGCATCAGTCCGCCGCCGATCATCACGGCGGGCCGGACGCGCTCGAGGAGCTGGGCGCTCGCGCCGGCGACCACGAACATCAGGACGGTCGAGGGCAGGTAGGCGAGCCCGGAGTCGACCGCGGACATGCCGAGGACGTTCTGGAGGTAGAGCGTCGCGTACAGGTAGACCGCGAAGAACGAGCCCGAGATCGCGAACGCGGCCACCTGCGCGCCGGTGAAGGCGCGGATCCGGAAGTGGCCGAGCGGGAGCATCGGCTCGCGCGTCCTGCGCTCGACGAGCACGAAGGCGACGAGCAGGGCGACTGCTCCGCCCAGCTCGGCGACGATCGGCGCGCTGGTCCAGCCGTCCTCGTTGCCGCGCAGCAGGCCGAGCACGAGGAGGAAGAGGCCGGCGCCGAGCACGGCCTGCCCGAGCCAGTCGATCGAGCGCGCGTTCGGGTCACGCGACTCCTCGACGCCCCGGAACGTGCCGGCGAGGCAGAGCAGGCCGATCGGGATGTTCACGAGGAAGATCCAGCGCCAGTCGAGGCCGCTTGTGAGCGCGCCGCCGACCAGCGGGCCGACCGCGAACGAGGCGCCGATCGTCGCGCCGTAGGCGGCCAGGGCGCTCGCGCGCTCGCGCGGGCTAGGGAAGGCATGGGCGAGCAGCGCCAGGGAGACGGCGAACATGATCGCGCCGCCGATGCCCTGGACCGCGCGGGCGGTGTTGAGCACGGCCACGCTGTCCGCGAGTGCCGCGCCGAGCGAGGCGACGGTGAAGATTCCGAGGCCGACGGCGAACAACCGCCTGCGGCCGAGACGGTCGGCGAGCGAGCCGGCGGTGAGGACCACCGACGCGAGCGCCAGCGTGTAGGCGTCGACGACCCACTGCACGCCGCTCATGTCCGCGTGGAGGTCCTTGGCGATGCTGGGGATGGCGGTGTTGACGACGGCGATGTCGAGCATGAGCATCGCGGTGGCGATGCAGACGACTGCGAGTGTGATCTTTCGGGTGGTATCCATGGGCCGAAGGATCGCCCTCGGGCGGCCCGCGCCCAATACGGCCTTCAGGCGTCCGTGGGTGCGGGAGTCCGCACCCCGTCCGTGCGGCTGGCTCAGGTCACTAGGCGGCCGCGCGCAGCGACCTGAGCGGCGGCCGCTCGACCACCGCCGGGAGCGGCGCGTCGAGCCGGCCCTCGCGCCGCAGCCGCTCCGCCACGGTGGCGGTCACGGCCGTCGCCATCGACCCGAGCGCCGACAGCGGCTGGTGCCGGTTCTGTCGGACGTCGAGGTCCACCTGGGCCATCGCGTCGATGCCCACCGCGCGGTAGACGTCGATCAGCTGCCCGATCTCCACGCCGTAGCCGGTGGTCCACGGCAGCTGCTCGAGCAGCGAGCGCCGCGCCGCGATCTCGCCCGCGAGCGGCTGCCGGCACGCCGCGAGCTCGGGGTAGAAGAGCCTGAGGAGCGGCTTGGCAGTGAGCTCGGTCACCCGCCCGCCGCCCTCCCCCTCGCCGCGGAACGGGCGGCGGTAGTGGCCCTTCACGTACTGGATCTGCGGGTCGGCGAGCGGGCCGAGAAGGCCGCGGACGAAGTGCGGGCCGAAGTCCTCGGAGTCGCCGTCGACGAAGCACACGTTGTCCCCGGTCAGCACCGTCAGCGCGCGCCACATGGCATCGCCCTTGCCGAGCACTGGGCCCATCTCGGGCAGGAGCTCGGACTGGGCGTACACCTCCGCCCCCGCCTCAGCGGCTATGTGCGGCGTGTCGTCGCTCGAGCCATCGACCACCACCACCTGGTCGACGACCCCGACCAGTGACTCGACTATCGATCCGATCGTCGCGGCCTCGTCGACCGTCGGGATGCAGACAGAGCCCTGAACCTCGGGGAGCTCGCTGTGGTGGAAGCCTCTCAACGCCGGGCTTATACCCGATTCCCCGACAGTGCCCGCCTGGCCAGGCCGACCGCGAGGAACAGCTGCAGCGCGGCGAAGCCGAGCTCGAGCGCGCGTTCCGGCAGCTGGTTGGCGAGCACCGAGCCGAGCACCACACCCGGCACGGACAGGAGCCCGATCGTGACCCCCTCCCGCAGGCGGACGTTGCCATACGCGTGCTGGCGCCAGGTGCCGAGGATCGCCACCGGGATGATCGCGAGCAGCGACGTGGCCTCGCCGGCGAGCTGAGACAGCCCGAGGAAGAAGACGAGCGCGGGGACGAACATCACGCCGCCCCCGACCCCGAGCAGCCCACCGGTCACCCCACCCGCGAACCCGATCGCCGCGGCGGCGGCCACGCTCCCGGCGTCCACTAGAAGATCAGAACCGCCGCGGACACGGTCAGGAGCACCGCGAACGCGCCAGACACCGCGCGCTGCGGAATTCGCTGCTGGAGTGCCGTGCCGGCCACGACGCCGGCGAGCGCCGGCAGCGCCACGACCGCGCCCTTCGCGGGATGGACGTTGCCGTAGAGGCCGTGCACCGCCGCCGCGAGCGCGGCCACGAGCACGATCGCGGCGAGTGACGTGCCGGTCGCCTCGCGCTCCTCGAACCCGAACCAGAGGATCAGGAGCGGGACGATCACCGTGCCGCCACCGACGCCGAAGAGGCCGCTGAAGGCCCCCGCGGCGCACCCGATCAGCGCCAGACGCAGAACCCTCCGCGACATGGGCGGCATACTACGGGCGTGCTGGCCGAGGTACTGCGACCGCTCATCGAATCTCCCGAGCGGGCGGCGATCCTGTGCGACATCGACGGGACGCTGGCCCCGATCGTCGAGCGGGCCGACCAGGCGCGCGTCCCGCCCGAGGCCACCCGCAGGCTCGCCGAGCTCACGCGCCGCTACGCGGTGATCGCCTGCGTCTCGGGGCGCTCCGCGGTCGACGCCAAGCGGCTCGTGGGAGTCGGCCGGATCGCCTACGCCGGCGCGCACGGCGCCGAGCTGCTCAGGCCGGGGGCCCGCGAGCCGACCACGCTGCCGGAGTTCGAGCGCTACCGCGACCCCGTCCACCACTTCGTGGCGACACACGACGGCGAGCCCCTGCGGGTGCTCGGCGTCCGGGTGGAGGACAAGGGCCCGATCGTCGCGCTCCACTGGCGCGGTGCCCCCGACGAGGACGCGGCCGAGGCCAGCCTCCGCGCCGTCGCCGGTGCGGCGCAGGCCGACGGGCTCGCCACCCACTGGGGCAGGAAGGTCCTCGAGGTGCGCCCGCCCGTCCCGATCACCAAGGCGCGCGCCGTCGAGGAGCTGATCCGCGACGTGCGCGTGGCCATGTACGCGGGCGACGACGTGACCGATCTCGACGCGTTCGACGCGCTCGACGCCGCAGTCGAGGCCGGCGATCTCGACGCCGCCGTGCGCGTGGGCGTCGCCTCAGCCGAGGGACCGGCGGCAATCGAGCAGCGGGCCGACCTGGTGGTGCAGGGCACGGCCGGTTTCCAGGCCGTCCTCGACGCTCTGTAGGTCGTCTAGCGCATGCGCTATCCGGACTTCCTGAGGGTCGCGATGCTGCTGTTCGCAGCGTCGGCCACGGCGCTTGCGATCGTCGCCATCGCCGGTTCCCGGGCCAAGGACGACACCACGCTCCAGTACGTCTCGCTGGCCTGGTGGGCGACGGCGGCCGCCGCCGGCGCCTGGGTCGGGCGGCGCAACACGGCCAACCGCGCGACGGCCAAGCTGCTCGCCGACGCGCGCACCACGCCGCTGCTACCCGAGCTCCAGCCGGGCACGATCCTCTTCAACCGCCTCTGGTGGCTCCTGCTGTTCACGATCGCAGCCGGGGCCGTGGCCTTCCTCGTGCCCCAGGTGCCCGCGGTCGGAGCCGGCTACGCGCTCGCGTTCGCGCTCGCCTGGCGCAACCACTCAACCGCGGTCACGGCCGTGGAGGATCGCGACGGAGTCCGCTTCTACGTCGATCACAACTCCCCGTTCAAGCCCACGCAGCTGCTCCGAACCCCCGGCTTCCGCAAGAACGAGCCGTCACCCACGGACGTCCGCGCGGGAGCGGCTCCGTAGCGCGTCGAGCTCGTCCCAGGAGCGGGTGTTGGCGACGTTCGCGGCGGTGAGCCACGCCCGCCGCGCGGTGGCCACGCCGTAGGCCACGTTCGCGAGCGTCTCGGTTCCGTGGCCGTCGGAGTCGATCACGATCGTCGCGCCGGCCTCCACGGCCATCCGCACGTTCACCTCGTTGAGGTCGCGGCGGTCGGGGTTGCCATTGATCTCCAGGAACGTGCCGGTCCGCGCGGCCGCCTTGGCCACGGCCTCGATGTCGAGCGCGTACGGCTCGCGCCGGTCGATCAGCCGCCCGGTGGGGTGGCCGATGGCATCGACCAGCGGATGCTCCATCGCGCGGATCATGCGCTCGGTCTGCTCGCGCTCGCCCATGCGGAAGGACGAGTGGAGGCTGGCCATCACCCAGTCGAGCTCGGCCAGCAGGCCGTCCTCGTAGTCGAGCGAGCCGTCGGGCAGGACGTTGACCTCCGACCCGGCCAGGATCCGAATGCCGTCGGTCGCCGCGTCGAGCTCGTGGATCCGCTCGATCTGGCGGCGGAGCTCGTCCGGCTGGACGTCGTTGCCGAAGCCGTGCGTGGCCGAGTGGTCGGTGATCGCGATGTACTCGTAGCCGCGCTCGATCGCCGCGGCGGCCATCTCCTCGATCGTGTTGCGGCCGTCCGAGGCCACCGTGTGGCAGTGGAGCTCCCCGCGCAGGTCCTCGAGCCGGATCAGGTCGGGCAGCGCGCCGTCGCGCGCCGCCTGGATCTCGCCGCGGTTCTCGCGCAGCTCCGGCTCGACCCAGGCGAGGCCGAGCAGCTCGTAGACCTCCTCCTCCGTGGCGCACGCGTGCGTGGTGCCGGTGGAGTCGTCGGCGATGCCGTACTCGCTCACGTGGAGACCGCGCCGCACGGCGTCCGCCCGCAGCGCCTCGTTGTGCTGCTTCGAGCCGGTGAAGTGCTGGAGCAGGTTGCCGAACGCCTCCGGTGCCACGATCCGCAGGTCGATGCTCATGCCGTTGTGCGTCACCGCGCGCACGCCCGCCGGCCCCGAGCTGTGCACCTCGCCGATCAGCGGCAGCGACCCGAACGCCTCCGCCAGCGCGGCCGGGTCGCCGGCCGTGGCCACTAGGTCGAGGTCCTTGCAGGTGTCGGTCCAGCGCCGCGCGCTGCCGGCGATCTCGACACGCTCGGCGGCGGGGTGCTCGCGCAGCGCCTCCGCCAGCGACTCGGCGAGCGCCTTCGCGCGCGAGAGGAGCAGCCGCGGCTTGGTGCGGTCGTCGAGGCCGGCGTCGAGCGCCACGAGCACGGTCTCCTCGGCCTTGGGGCCAAAGCCGGGGATCGCGCGCAGGCGCTCGTTCTCGGCGGCCTCGCGCAGCTCGTCGAGCGATGCGATCCCGAGCTCGTCGAAGACCTTGCGCGCGCGCTTGGGTCCGAAGCCGGGCAGGCGCGTGATCTCCACGAGGCCGGGCGGATACTTGGCCTTGAGCTTCTGCGCGGCCGGGATCTCGCCTGTCTCGAACAGCACCTCGAGCTTCTCGGCGATCGTCTTGCCGATGCCGGCCAGCTCGGTCACGCGGCCCGCCTTCGTCATCTCCTCCACGGACGCGTTGGCCTCGCGGATCGACTTCGCGGCGTTGCGGTAGGCGAGCACGCGGTAGGAGATCGCCCCGTCCAGCTCGTAGAGGTCGGCCAGCTCGTCGAAGTGGAGGGCGACCTCGGCGTTGCGCATCCCGCGTCTAGGGTACGCGGCCATGTCAGGGGCCTGGCTGGTGCTGCCGACCTACAACGAGGCGGAGAACCTGGAGCGGATCGTGGACGCCGCCACGCGCTCGCTGGCCGCCGCGTCGCCCGAGCACCGGCTGCTCGTGGTCGACGACAACTCACCCGACGGCACGGGCGAGATCGCCGACCGCATCGCCGCCGAGCGCGACGACGTGGAGGTGCTCCACCGGGCCGGGAAGGAGGGTCTCGGGCGCGCCTACCTCGCCGGCTTCGAGCACGCGCTCAGCGGCGGCGCCGACCTCGTGCTCGAGATGGACGCCGACTTCTCGCACGACCCGAGCGACATCCCGCGCCTGATCGAGGCGGCCGCCGACGCGGACCTCGTGCTCGGCTCGCGCTACACGGCCGGTGGCGGCGTGGAGGGGTGGAAGCGGCACCGCGAGCTGCTCAGCCGCGGCGGGTCCCTCTACGCGCGCGTGCTCCTCGGAGTGCCGGTCCGCGACCTCACCGGCGGCTTCAAGTGCTTCCGCCGCGAGGTGCTCGAGGCGCTCGACCTCTCGGAGGTCCACGCCGACGGGTACGGCTTCCAGATCGAGATCACCTACCGCGCGATCCGCGCCGGCTTCCGCGTCAAGGAGATCCCGATCGTGTTCCGCGACCGGGTCGCCGGAACGTCCAAGATGCACGGCAGAATCGCTCTGGAGGCCGTCTGGAAGGTTCCCGCGCTACGGTGGCGCTTCCGCGGTGGGGCGACGGAAGCCCGCTGACGTCGCCGCTACACTTCACTTTGTAAAGTAACTCCGACCCAAGCGAGCCCAAGGAGCCGGAAATGGCAGGAGACATCGTCGAAGTCACAGACTCCAACTTCCAGGCGGAGGTCCTCGAGTCCGACACCGCCGTCCTGGTCGACTTCTGGGCTCCCTGGTGCGGCCCCTGCCGCGTGATCGCCCCGTCGCTGGAGGAGATCAACGACGAGCGCGACGACCTGCGGGTCGTCAAGCTCAACGTCGACGAGAACCAGCAGACTGCGGCCCGCTACGACGTGATGTCGATCCCCACGCTGATCGTCTTCAAGAACGGGGAGCCGGCCACGCGCATCATCGGCGCGATGCCGAAGAAGCGCCTCGTGCAGGAGCTCGAGCCGACCCTCGCGGCCTAAGTCCGCATGCCCGTCATCACGATCGAGTGGTACGAGGGGCGCTCCCCCGAGCAGAAGCGTGAGCTCGCGGAGAAGCTGACCGACCTGATGGTCGACGTCGGCAAGACCCAGCGCGAGCACGTCTGGATCCGCTTCGTCGACTCGCCGAAGAGCGAGTGGGCGATGGCGGGCGAGATCCAGGGCTAGCGGCGCTC
>JAXDHW010000172.1:0-5371 GCA_034664365.1 Thermoleophilaceae bacterium | reverse complement strand
CGCCGAGGTCGACGTGCATCAGGCCGGGGACGCGCTCGTCGGGGTCGGCGTCGCGGTAGTGCTGGACGCCCTGGACGAAGCTCGAGGCGCAGTTGCCGACGCCGACGATGGCGACGCGGACCTTGTCCGACTGGTAGCGGGTGGTGCCGTTTGTGGCGGTGTCAGTCATTGAAGTTCTCGATTCCTCCTGCAATGTCGAGGCCGGCCCCTGGTGGACCGGCCTTCCGAAAAAGAACCCGCAGGGCCGCGTGGGTTACGCGGACGGGGCCGAGGCCCCCTGCAGAGCCTTTCTCACGTGGAGAACGCGCTGCAGCACGGTGAACGTCGTGAGGCCCGCCATCGCATAGATCGCCGGGGCGAGCAGCTCGAAGTCGCCCAGTGACGCCCCCCTCGCGAACAGCAGACCCGCGGAGAGGATAACGACGCGCACGGGTCGCGTCGCCAGACCGACCTTGCATTCCACGCCGAGCGCCTCGGCGCGCGCCCTCGTGTAGGAGACCATCAGCGACCCCAGGACGGTGACCACGACCGCGGCCACCGCCACGTCGTCGCCGCGGCTCGAGAAGTAGGCGGCCACGGCCGCGAGCACCACGCCCTCCTCCACCCGATCGAGGGTCGAATCGAGGAACGCGCCGAAGGGGGTGCCCTTGCCCGACATGCGCGAGTAGCGCCCGTCGAGGGTGTCCATGACCGACCCCACGATGAACGCGATGCCGCCCAGGAAGAACAGCCGCTGCGTGACGAGCACGGCGGCGACGACGTTGAGCACGAAGCCCGTGAGGGAGATCGCGTTGGGCGTGAGGCGCGACTCGATCAGGCGGTCGCGCGCCTGCATCCGCATGTCGGCGGCGGTGCGGACGCCGGATGCGCGCCGTGGACCGCCGCGCGCCGGGCGCTCCCCCGAGCGGGTCGCCCCGCGCCGTGGCTCTGGACTCAAGCGGGGGCCTCGGCCCCGAGCCCTGAGGCCGGCGGCTCGGGCGCGGCCGGCTTGCGCCATGCCCACGCCTCCGGACGCGCCCGCCCGAGCAGGTAGGCGCCGTAGCCCGACACGGCGGCCACGAGCGCGCCGAAGAAGCCGTCGATCCAGAAGTGGTTGGCGGTGACCACGACCACGAAGCTCACGAACGCGGGGTAGACCACCCACAGCGCGCGGATGGCCCGGATCGACACGAGCTTGAAGGCCGGGATCGCGACCATCAGGGCGAAGCCCACGTGCATGCTCGGCATCGCCGCGTACGGGTTGAAGAGCAGCTTGGCGGTGTTGGCCTGGTTCTGGCCGACCGCCGCCGTGACGGTGTCGGTGAATCCCCACTCCGGCAGGAGCCGCGGCGGCGCCGCCGGGTAGACCAGGTAGCCCACGAGCGCCAGGCCCATCGCGATCACGAACATGTTGCGCACGAAGTAGAAGGCGCTGTTGCGGGCGAGGTAGAGCCAGACGAGGAACGTGGTGGTCACCACGAAGTGCGTGTTCACGTAGGCCCAGTTGGCGATGTCGATCAGCCACGGCATCCCCAGCGCCCAGTGCTGGAAGCCCGGCTCGAAGAACAGGCCGGTGCCGCGCTCGAGGTCGACCAGCGAGCGTGCGTGGTCGAAGGCGATCGGCGTCTGCCCGTCGACGAACCCCCGGACGATCCGGTACGCGTAGTAGGCCCCCGCGAAGAGGGTCAGCTGCCGCAGGGCGTCGAACCAGCCCTGGGGTAGCCAGCGACTGCTCCAGTACCAAGTGCGAGTCAAGGCGAGGAGAGCCTAATACGAGGGTTAACGAATTCGCAACATCGTCGGTCAGGCGCACCGGCGGCCGTGCGAAAAGACCCTGCTCGGAGCGAAATCCATCGTGATCCGAAGCGGGCCCGGGCGGCGCGCCGTGACCCGCGTCCAGCCGCCGTCGCGCTCCACGCAGGCGCCCTGGGCGCGCCAGTACGGGGACCACGCCACGCGGACCGTCGCCTCGCCCGGGCGGAGGACGTTCAGCTTCACGTAGTCGACCCCGACGCGGGCGAGCTCGATGTTGGCGTTGCCGCGCGGGATGACCATCGGATGCGGCAGCGTGACGCGGTACACGCGCCAGTGCTCGGAGCGCCATGCGAGCTTGAGGTACGGGAGCCCGGTCTCGATCAGCGCCCGCTCGGTGTACGCGCTGTAGTCGGGCTTGGCATCGGGGAGCGCGACGAAGCGCACGCCGCGCTCGGTGAGCCACGTGGCGTACGTGATCGGGTTGAGCACCCCGTCGTAGAAGAGGCCGTTGCGCTCGATGTCGGCCTGACGCTCCCAGCCGCGGGCGAGCGGGAAGTGCGGGGCCACCTCGGCCGCCTCCCAGTGACTGCGTGTGAACGGGATCTCGATGCGCGCGCGGTCGGGGTCGGCCTTCGCGAGGTGGTCGAGCAGGGGCCGGTAGTAGGACGCCTCCGACGCGGGGTCCTCGAGCGCCTTGTTCACGTCGCGCACGGCCGGCGACCACTGCCACACCGCCAGCCCGGCGAGGAGCACGAGGGCGCCCACCCCCGCGCGGCGCCCGCGGCCGAGCAGGGCGCACGCCATGACCGGCCCGCCCACGAGCGACCCGAGCCGCACGGCGTTGCCGCCCATCGGCGAGTTGATCAGTAGCGCCGCGCAGCCGGCGGCCCCGTACAGGAGCCAGCCGATGCGCAGGGCGCGCTCGCGGCTCGGGAGCAGGTACACGCAGAGGAGCGCCACGAGCGGGATCGGGAGGAACGCCGTCTTCGCGAACGGCTCGCGGCCGCCGGCCGGGAACATCAGCGCGAGGAGCACGGTCGGGGTCAGCGCGGCCGCGACGATCGCGAGGCCGGGCTTCACGTGACCCGACAGCGCGTACGCGACCGCGGCGAGCGCAAGGAACGCGCCCGCCACCGGGCTCGCCAGCGCGCAGCCGACGGCGAGCGCGACCGCCAGCTTCGACCGTCCGCGCTGCTGCGCCAGCAGTGCGCCGAGCGCGAACGCCACGCCGAGGCTGAACGCCACCCGGCCGGAGATCAGCGGCGTGGTCGCTCCGATCCCGAACCAGAGCGCGCCCCAGCGCGCCGACTGGCCGAAGTGCGCGCGGGCGAGCGGCTCGAACAGGGCGGCCGACGCGACGGCCGAGGCCGCTCCCACGCCGAGCGGCCCGATCAGCCAGGCGAGCGGCGGGAACAGCACGCTGTAGCCGAGCGTGTAGTGGCCGCCGTACCAGTTGCCGTCCCAGATCGTGAAGCCGACGTGGTCGAACAGCCGCGCCCGGTAGACGCCGGCGGCGAGGTCGACCGTTCGCGGCTCGACGATCAGGTACGCGGCGCCGATCAGCGCCGCCGCGATGACGGGAGCCGCGCGCCACCAGAACGAGGCCCGCGGGCGTGCGCGCGCCGGGGCGCGGAGCCGCCTGGTGCCTGCGCGGCGACCCCTCGTCGCCCCCGGCGCCGGCGCTGCTGCCGGTACCGGGCTGCCCACGGGGCGAAGGCTACCCGTCGAGGAAGGAGGCCACCCGGTCGATCACGTCCGGCCGCTCCAGCCAGGGCCAGTGGCCTGCGCCCTCGACGACCTCGACCTCCGCCGGCCCGCCCAGCGCGTCGGCGAGCGCCTGCGCGAAACGCGTCGGCAGGAAGCCGTCGCGCTCGCCCCAGACCACCAGCGCGGGAGCTTTGATCCCGCCCAGTCGCTCACCCGCCTTCGCGAGCACCTCGGACGGCGCCGACCTGTAGAGCTGGAGGATCGCGCGCTGGGTGCCGTGGTCGAAGTGGCGAATGGTCGAGTCGACCCAGGCGTCGAGGTGCTCCACCGGCACCATCCGCGTGCGGCGGGCGACGAACCTGAACGCCCAGCGCGTGCTCGCCCCCATCCACAGCTCGCCGACGAGCGGCGTGCGCCAGATGCGTGCGATCGTGTGCCATCGGTAGCCGGGGACGAACGGCACGACGTCCATGACCACGAGGCGCTCGATCAGCTCCGGCCGGTCCTGTGCGAGCGCGAGCCCGACCGCGCCCCAGTCGTGCACCACCAGCGAGATGCGATCGAGCCCGAGGTGGTCGACGAACGCGTGCAGCCAGCGGCCGTAGCCCTCGATCGAGTGGTCGAATGCGGCCGACTTGCCGGAGCGCCCGAAGCCGGGCAGGTCCGGGGCGATGCCGCCGGTCCGCTCCAGGAACGGCAGCCAGTCGTCGCCGTGGGTCGGCACGCCGTGCAGGTAGAGCACCGGCGCGGCGCCCGCGTGCGGCTCGGCCTCGCGCCAGAAGACCTCGGTGCCCGCAATCTCCTCCCGGCGCTCGATCACGGCGCCAGTCGTAGCAGCTTCGTGCCTAGGGTTCGAGCATGCCCGCCGCCACCCCGCGCCGCCTGCGCACGATCCTCGAGCGCCTGAGGGACGCGTACGGCCGGCCTGTGCCGCGCGTGCACCGCGCGCCGGTGGACGAGCTGATCCTCACGGTGCTGTCGCAGAACACCAACGACCGCAACCGTGACGTCGCCTACGGGCGGCTGCGCGAGCGCTTCGCGTCGTGGGGGGACGTGCGTGAGGCACCGGTCGCCGAGGTCGAGGAGGCGATCAGGCCGGGCGGACTCGCCCCCACCAAGGCCGTGCGCATCCTCGAGATCCTGCGGGCGCTCGGCGACGACGACCTGAGCTGGCTCGAGAGCGCCCCGCTCGACGAGGCGCGCGACCACCTCTGCGAGCTCCCCGGCGTGGGACGCAAGACCGCCGCCTGCGTGCTGCTGTTCTCCTACGGGCGGCCGGACATCCCCGTCGACACCCACGTGTACCGGGTCGGTGCGCGGCTCGGCCTGTGGCGGGCAGGCGCGCCGCTCGACGAGGCGCACGACGAGATGCTGCGGCTGGCCCGCGGAGCGGATCCGTACGAGGCGCACGTGGCGTTGATCCGGCACGGGCGCCGGACCTGCACGGCCCGCTCGCCGCGCTGCGGCGAGTGCCCGCTGCTCTCGCTGTGCCCGTACGGGCGCGCGGCCGTCCGAGCGTGAGCGGCAGGCGCTTCGCCGAGGTCGCGCTGGTCGGGATCGCCGCCGTCTGGGGCCTGACATTCGTGATGGTCCAGGACGCGGTCGAGCGCCTCCCGGTCATGGCTTTCCTGGGCTACCGCTTCGCGGCCGCGGCGCTTCTGGTGGCGCTCGTGTTCCGCCGCCGGCTCGCCGCCCTGTCGACGGCCGGCTGGCGCGCCGGGCTCGTGATGGGCGCCTTCCTCACGGCCGGCTACGTCCTCCAGACGCTCGGACTCGAGCGCACGAGCGCGTCCAACGCGGGCTTCATCACGGGCCTCTTCGTGGTGATCACCCCGCTGATCGTGGCGCTGCTGTTCCGCGAGCGGATCGGTGTCGCGGCGTGGGCGGCCGCGGGCGTCTCGGCGGCCGGCCTCTACCTGCTCTCCGGCAC
>JAXDHW010000164.1:0-5828 GCA_034664365.1 Thermoleophilaceae bacterium | reverse complement strand
CGGCAAGGTCCACCTGGGCGGTTACGGCATCAGCGGCGGCCAGCCCGACGGCTTGGACCAGGGCCGCGCGGCCACCGGCATCCTGGGCGTCGGCCCGCGTGTGCACGCGTTCGCGCTCTCGGACGGCAAGCACCCGTTCGCGATGGCCGACATCGAGACGCAGGGCTGGTTCGTGGCCAACAAGGACCTGCCCTACGGGCTGATCGACATGCGCAAGGAGGTGGCCAGGCGCACGGGCGGGGTGCTTGGCGCCGAGCACGTGTTCATCCAGTCCGACCACTCGCACGGCGGCGCCGATCCCATGGGCGTCTGGGGCAACGTGCCCGACGACTTCCGCAGGTTCATGTTCGAGCAGACGGTGGCGGCCATCGTGGACGCGTGGCAGCACCGCGAGCCCGCCAACCTCTACTACGGCTACGCGCCGGCGCGCGACCTCCAGTCCAACCAGTTCGACTATGACGCCTCCAACAAGGTCATGGACTCGGACATGCGCGTGCTCCAGGCGCGGCGCAGCAACGACAAGCCGATCGCCACGATCCTCGACTTCTCCTCCCACCCGACCGTGCTCGGGTCGAGCAACCGCCACATCACCGGCGACTGGCCGCAGCAGGCCAACAAGCTCATGGCCCAGCGCTTCGGCGGCGACGCGATGACGATCGTCGGCACGCTCGGCCGCACGCAGCCGGCCGACCGGTCGTGCCCGACGAGCACCGCGTCCGACAGCGACCCCGCCGAGGCCGAGTGCAAGCTCGACCACTACGCGAACCGGGTGATCGACCGCGCATCCGACGCGCTCCAGGACGCGACGCTGCTCAGCGGCAAGCCGACGGTGTCCTCGAAGACCTACCTGATCCAGGACCCCGCGGACAACGGCGTCGTGTACATCGGGCTCGGCGTCGGCGGTGGCCCCGCCGGGGTGCCGCTCGACCGTGCGCTCACGCCCCCGTGGCTCCAGGGCAACATCCTCGGGACGGTCACCGGCAGCGTGCGGATCGGCGACGTGCTCCTCTCGAGCGTGCCCGGCGAGATCTACCCCCAGATCGCGCTCAAGGTGGCCGACGCGGTCGAAGGGCCGGTGCGCAAGCACGGCTTCATGACGGCCGGGCTGTCGAACGACCAGCTCGGCTACATCATCTACCCGTACCAGGACTACCCGGAGCCGATCCTGTCGACGTTCGTCTCACGCGGCGACCAGATCCCGTCGCCCGACCCGATCGGCAACGACAACTACGCCTTCAACGTGTCGAAGACGCTCGGCGCGCGGGTCACGTGCTCGCTCCTGCGCGGCGCGGGCGAGGCGTTCGGGCAGGGCTCGAAGTACCGCGACGCCGACGCGGAGTGCGTGCAGTTCCCCAACGACACCCTCTTCAAGGAGGGCGCCGACGTGAACTTCCCCGCGCCGTAGCGCGGGGAAGCTCGGTCTCGGAACGCCGCTAGGCCGCGATGGCCACGGCGTGCGCGTGGAGGAGGTCGACCACGTGCGCGGACTCCGCGAACGGGTCGGCGATCGGCTGGCCGCCGCTGAGCGGCAACGCAGCACGGAGGGAGCCGTTCACCTCGGCGACGAGGGCGCGGCCCTCGATCGGCTCGGCGCTGTCGAGCGCGGCAAGACGCAGGAGCTCACCGGCGTCGGTCGCCTCACTGGCCCTGATCATGATCGTCTCGTCTTGGCTCATAGTAAGTCTCCGGTTAGTGGTTCTAATAGCTGCCAGGTCAATATCGCACGAAGTCGGCATCAACTCAAACGATTGTTTCTGGGATGTCTGATAAGGTCTACTTATGCTCGACGTGAAGCGGATGAAGGTCCTTCGGGAGGTCGCGGCCGAGAGCTCGTTCTCCGCCGCCGCGCAGAAGCTCGGCTACACCCAGTCGGCTGTCTCGCAGCAGATCGCGGCCCTCGAGCGGGAGGCCGGCACGATGCTGATCGAGCGCAACCCGCGCGGCATCCGCCTCACCGACGCGGGCGAGGCGCTGGTCCGCCACGCCGACAAGATCCTCGCGCGGCTCGCCGAGGCGGAGGCCGAGCTCGAGGCGATCGCGGGCCTGCGCGGCGGCCGGCTGCGACTCGGCTCCTTCCCCACGGCGGGCGCCACGCTGATGCCGCGGGCGATCGCCGAGTTCAGCAAGCGCCACCCGGCTGTCGAGCTCAGCCTCGCCGAGGCCGAGCCGGACGAGAGCCTGCCGCGGCTGAAGGCCGGCGAGCTCGACCTGATCCTGATCGACGACTCGCCGCTGGCGGAGGACGAGGAGGTCGACTTCGTGCACCTGCTCGACGACCCGCTGCACGTGGCGCTGCCCGCGGACCACGCGCTCGCGTCGCGGCGGCGGCTCCGCTTCCAGGACCTCGCCGCCGAGCCGTGGATCCAGGGCACTCAGGTCTGCGCGTGCCAGCGCCAGCTGCACCACGCCTGCGCGGGAGCGGGCTTCGAGCCGCGCGTGGCGTACGAGAGCGACGACTTCCAGGTCGTGCAGGGACTCGTGGCCGCGGGAGTGGGCGTCGCGCTCATCCCGGGCCTCGCCCTGGTCAGCGAGCGCTCCGACGTCGTGATCCGCTCGATCGGCGCCAAGCCGCCGGTTCGCAAGATCATGGCCGCGACGCTCGCCAACGACTACCGCTCGCCGGCTGTCACGGAGATGCTCGCGCTCCTGAAGACGATCGCCGCGGACTACGACGTGAGCAACACGCCGCGGCTCGCGGCTGCTTCCTAGGCCGCGCCTGCGGTCAGCTCAATCGGCTACTTGTGCCGGTAGGTGATGCGGCCGCGGTCGAGGTCGTACGGCGAGAGCTCGATCTTCACCCGGTCCCCTGGCAGGATCCGGATGTAGTGCCTGCGCATCTTGCCCGAGATGTGGCCGAGCACCTCGTGGTCGTTGTCGAGCTTGACACGAAACATCGTGTTGGGGAGGGCCTCGGTGACCTCTCCCTCCATCTCGATTTTCTCTTCCTTTGCCACGCGGAAAGTCTATCCGCGGCCCCCGCCGCTCCGGCGGGGGCGCGCGGTGAGCCTCTCAGATCTTCGTGACGTTCACGGCCTTGGGACCCTTGTCGCCCGTCTCCTCGTCGTAGGAGACCTTGGAGTTCTCCTGCAGGGTCTTGAAGCCGCTCCCGTTGATGCCCGTGTGATGCACGAACAGGTCCCGGTCGCCTTCATCGGGCGTGATGAAGCCGTAGCCCTTCTCGTCGTTGAACCACTTGACGGTGCCGGTCGCCATGCGATCTAGCCACCCTTCCTTCCTGCCATGCCGTGCTCGGTTCCGTCGATTGAAGGGCCCGAACCTAGGTCATGCGTCTCGTCACGCCGGAGTCCGCTCCGGCGGCCAATTCGGCGGGCACAGTAGCAGTCTCGGCTGGGAAAAGCTGGGCGTGTGGCCTACTCCGTCCGGGTGACGTAACCGTCCCCGTCCACGGGTACCCCGACGGGGCATTCAGCGCCCCTCGAAAGTGGCCTTTCCGGGGCCCTCGCGGAGGAACGTCTCGACCGCGTTCCTGAGGTCCTCCGTCGCGAACAGTGACCCGGCGATCTCCCCCACGCGGGCGTCGGCGCCGCGGACGCCGTGCTCCAGGTACGCCCGGACGACTCGCTTCGTGGCCGCGTTCGCGAGCGTCGGCCCCGCCGCGAGCCGCCGCGCGAAGCGGAGCGCCTTCTCCGCCAGCTCGTCGTCGGGCACGACCCTGTTGACCACGTTCCAGCGCTCGAGCGTGGCGGACGGGTAGAGCCCGCCGCTCATCACGAGCTCGCGCGCACGCGCCGGCCCGGCGCGCTCGGCGACGCGCTGGGTGCCGCCCATGAACGGCGTGACGCCCACCACGATCTCCACGAGCCCGAACTGCGCCGACTCGGCCGCCCAGATCATGTCGCACGCCAGCGCGAGCTCGAAGCCGGCGGTGAGGCAGAGGCCGTGCACCGCGCAGATCGTGGGGAACGGCAGGTCCTCGAGCCCGTGGGTGATCGCGAGCAGGTCGCCCGCGAACTCCTCCGCCTGCTCCGGCGTGAGGCCGTGGAAGACGTTCACGTCGGCGCCGCCCGTGAAGACGTCGCCCTCGGCACGCACGAGCAGGGCGCGCGGGCTCGCCGACCGCGCCTCGTCGACACACGCGCGCACCGCCTGCGTGAGCTCCGCGCCGAAGAGGTTCAGCGGCGGGTCGTCGATCGTGAGGATGCCGACGTCGCCGTCGACCTCGAAGCGGGCCCGGTCAGCCACGCAGCTCCGCCGCCACGCTTCGGAGCTCGTCCTCGTCGGCTGGCTGCGGCCGCACCGGAAGCTGGAGCGGGTCGTCGTCGTAGCGCGGGATCACATGCACGTGGAAGTGGAAGACGGTCTGCCACGCGGCCGACTCGCACGAGTTGATCAGGTTGACCCCGTCGCAGTCGAGGCGCTCCTTCATCCGCAGCGCCAGCCGCTTCGCGGCGGCGGCCGTCCGCGCGAGGTCGTCCTCGCCGATCTCGTACAGGTTGCGCGAGTGCTCGCGCGGGATCGCGAGAGCGTGCCCGCGCGTCCACGGGTTGATGTCCATGAACGCGATCGTGTGCTCGTCCTCGTCGACGATCTGCGCGGGGATCTCGCCCGCGACGATCTTGCAGAAGAGGCAGTCGTCGGCCATCGGCGCGAAAGGCTACAGCCAGCCCGATTGCTTGAAGCGGCGGTAGAGGTAGACGCAGATCGCCACCATCACGAGCAGCGCGAGCGGGTAGCCGAAGCGCCAGTGCAGCTCCGGCATGTGGTCGAAGTTCATCCCGTAGATCGCGCCGATGACCGTCGGGATCGCCGCGATCGCGGCCCAGGCCGTGATCTTGCGGGTGTCGTCGTTCTGGCGGACGCTCACCTGCGCCAGGTTGGACTCGAGCACTCCGTTGAGCAGCTCGCGCAGGTTCTCCACGTTCTCGTTCGCGCGCTTGGCGTGGTCGGCCACGTCGCGGAAGTACGGCTGGATCGTGTCGTTGACGAGGTCGAACCCGTCCTCGGCGAGCCGCCCCACCGGCTCGATCAGCGGATCCGTGGCGCGGTGCAGCTCCACGGTCTCGCGCTTGAGCTTGTAGATCCGCTCCGTGGGGTTCGATCGATCCGGGGAGAAGACGTCCTTCTCCACCTCCTCCACGTCGTCGGCGACACCCCTCACCACAGGTGCGAAGTCGTCCACGACCCTGTCCACGATCGCGTGGAGCACCGCGCTCGGACCGCACCGCAGAAGATCCTCTCGCTCCTCGAGGCGGAGCCGGACCGGGTGGAGGTCGGTGGCAGCCCCGTGACGCACCGAGATGATGAACCCCGACCCCACGAACAGCATGATCTGCCCGAGCTCCACGTCCTCGGTCGCCTCGATGTAGCACGCCGTCCTGAGCACGAAGAAGATCGTGCTGCCGTAGATCTCGAGCTTCGGGCGCTGGTGCGCCTTGATCGCGTCCTCCACGGCGAGCTCGTGCAGCTCGAACTCGCGCGCCACGGAATCGAACTCCTCCGCCCCGGGCTCGTGCAGCCCGATCCACACCCACGCGTCGTCGCGCTGGCGCACCGCGTCGTACGCGTCGTGCAGCTCCACGCCTCCGGCGCGGCGGTGCCCGTCCTCGTATACGGCGCAGTCCACGATCATCAATCGGGATTCTCGCGCAGGCGCCGGGCGAGCGCGAGCGCCTCCTCGCGGGTCTCGGCCTCGCCGGTGAAGCGCGCCTCCTCGAGCCGCCTGAGCAGGGCGCCGATCTGCGGCCCGGCGGGTAGGTCCAGCTCGCGCGCCAGCTCGTCGCCGCGGACGGGCGGGCGCGGCGGTCCGTGCTCGCGCCAGCGAAGCGCCTCGGCGAGCAGCTCGCGCGCGAGCTCGAGGTGCGCTGCGA
>JAXDHW010000089.1:0-3006 GCA_034664365.1 Thermoleophilaceae bacterium | reverse complement strand
GTCCTCGCCGAGACGGCGAAGATCCCCTACGGCAGCTACCTCACCTACGGCGAGGTGGCGGCCGAGGCGGGCAACCCACGGGCGCACCGCGCCGCCGGGAGCGCGCTCGCCCGCAACCCGATTCCGATCGTCATCCCCTGCCACCGGGTGCTCCGAAGCGGGGGCGTGATCGGTAATTACGGGGGTGGGCCGGAGATGAAGGCCCGCCTGCTCGCGCTCGAAGGGGCGAACGTTCGTCCACTGGCTGAGGGTTGACAACGGGGGGATCCGTGTCAGTGTCGATAGGTCACTCGTCCGACAGGGGGAGGAAACCCAAATGCTGACCCGCAAGATCACCATCTTTGCTGCCACAACCGCGCTCGGAGTCGCGGCCTTCGCAGGTACCGCCAACGCCGACCCGAAGGAGTTCCCGGGCTGCCGTGGCGGAGTCACGGCCAACGCGGCGCAGGAAGCCGGCGGCCTCGGACACCTCACCGACCTGGGGGGGAGCGGCCAGCCCCTCTCTCCGGCGGACTTCGAGGCGAACTTCGTCCGCGACTTCTGCGCGACGGACTAACCGCCTGACACACCCGGCGGGTGGCGCTTCGGCGCGCCCGCCGGTGCCAGCCCTTGCGGCTCTGCCAGCAATAGTCCCTGCAATCCGGCGCCCAACCGGCGAGGCGCGGGGACCGAGGTTCCTATGCTGGCCCGATGCTTCACTTGCGAATCCGGCGCAGCGCGGCCCTGCTCATGGCGGGGGGCGCGCTCCTGGTGCCGGCCGTGGCCTCGGCCGACGACCAGTCCGTCTACAACACCTTCCACAACTCCCACCCGCGCTTCAAGAAGCTCAAGCGCGACTTCGACCGCGGCGAGCGCCACTGGGAGAACTCGGGCTACAGCGACCCGAACGACGCCTATCGGGCCTGTGAGAAGACCTCCGGGCTCGCGAAGCTGGTGATCAAGCGGATCAGGGCCAAGCACACGTCCACCACCACGGGTGAGAAGGCGCGAAACCGCGCCGTGAAGAGCATCATCTACCGCAAGCGCTGGGCCGACGCCGAGCGCTCCGCGATCAAGTCGTTCATGGCCTTCGACGGGGCCAGCTACATCAGCCGGCACCGGAAGGCGAAGGACTACCGCGACAAGTACCAGCGCTACGAGGAGCTCGCCTTCAAGCTCTTCAAGAAGGCGGGCGTCAAGAGCAACCCGTAGGCGACGGCCCGTGCGCGGTAGGTTGCCGCCGTGGACCTGAGCCCGGTCGAGATCAGGGTGCTCGGGGCGCTGCTCGAGAAGCAGCGGACGACGCCGGACGCCTACCCGCTGACGCTCAACGCGCTCCGGCTGGCGTGCAACCAGTCGACGAACCGCGACCCGGTCGTCGACTACGACGAGGAGGCCATCCGCGAGGCGCTCGACCGCCTGCACCGGCGCGGCTTCACGCGCCTGACGAGCACCCACGGGAGCCGGGCCCCCAAGTTCCGCCAGCTCTTCGACGGCGCCGTCGGCCTCGGGCCGGACGAGCTGGCGCTCCTATGCGTGCTGATGCTGCGTGGCCCGCAGACCCCCGGGGAGCTCAAGCAGCGGACCGACCGTCTCCACGCGTTCGACGGCCTCGACGCGGTGCACTCGACCCTCGCCCGGCTGATCGAGCGCGGCCTGGTCACGCGCCTCGGGCGCAGGCCGGGGCAGAAGGAGGAGCGCTACGCGCAGCTCCTGGGGGAGGGGGACGAGCCCGACGCGGTCCCGGGCGCCGAGTCCGCGCCGGCCGACGCCGCCGCGCCGTCGTCGGACGGGCTCACCGAGCGCGTCGAGCGCCTCGAGGCGCGCGTGGCCGACCTCGAGCGGCGGCTCAGCCGACAGTGACGGGCTCGCGCGACTCCAGGTAGCGGTCGAACTCCGCCACCTTCTCGGTGTCCTCGTAGACGCGCTCGCTCACGACCTTGCCCCAGCGCGACTTCAGGATGACCACGGCGTCGTTCTCGTAGACGAGCGTGCCGTCGGGGCCGTGCGCGTGGTCGGTGAAGCGCACGAAGACCGTGGTGTCCCAGGGCGGGCCGCTCACGGAGATCTCGTGGACCTCGCCCCTGATGCCCACGCGCAGGAAGCGCTCGAGGAAGCCCCGGATCTCCTCCTTGCCGCGGTACTCCGGGCCCCAGGAGTTGTCACCGGGGAAGGAGAGCGTCGCGTCGTCCGCGTAGAAGCGCAGGAACGCGTCGACGTCGCCCTCCATCAGGCGTGGAACGGTGCGCCGGAGCATCGCCCTGAAGGCCGCCGCATACGCCGCCTGTGCCAGTGGCGCGCCCAGGATCGCCGCCGTCGCGAGGCGCCTCATCGGACCACCTCCGCCGCCGCAGCCGCCGGCTCGCGCACGAACTCCCGCACGTGGTGCGCGACCACCGCCGGTTGATCGACCGGGATGAGCGTGTAGCTGTCGTCGACCTCCACGAGGCGGCCCTGGGGCAGCAGCTCGGCCAGCCGGCGCCCGTGCTCGGGCGGCATCACGCGATCCTCCGTGGCCCAGAGGATCAGCGCCGGCACGTCGAGGTCGCGCAGCCGCTCGGTGGCCTCCGCGACCATGCTCGGCTGCGCGCTGCGGATGAACTTGGCGAGGTCGCGCCTGATCGCCCGATCGGACAGCGCGGGCCGCAGCCATTCGTCACTCAGAGCGTGGGGGAGGCGCTTGGACATCCACCCGTAGGCGATCGGCAGGCGCCGCAGGGCGCGAATGCGGAGCGGCTGGAGCATCGCGTTCACGCCGCCGGGCGGGCGGCCCATGAGCATCATGTTCCTGCCGGGGAGGCCGGGCGGGCAGTTGTCGAAGGCCTCGCACGAGGTGAGGGCGAGGCGGGCGAGCCAGTCGGGGCGCCGGGCGGCGACCATCACCGACAGGCCGAAGTCGCTGCCCACGAGCGTCACGTCGCGCAGCTCGAGCCGGTCGGCGAGCTCGATCACCAGCTTGATCAGGCTCTCGAACGACAGGTCGGCGTCGGGAGGCATCGGCCTGCGGTGTCCTCCGAGCGGCAGCTC
>JAXDHW010000083.1:0-8765 GCA_034664365.1 Thermoleophilaceae bacterium | reverse complement strand
CGGCCATGACCGAGGAGGACCCCACCACGCAGGAGATGCGGATCGAGCAGCTCCAGCGCGAGGCGAACGAGCGCGACCAAGCCGACGCCGCGATCGACGAGGACGAGGCCGAGCAGCACGAGCGCCGGGCGGAGAAGGCGAGCTACCTGCGCGAGAAGCTCGAGCAACGCGCCGAGGCCGAGCGTGCCACGACCGAGCAATCCGAGGAGGACTGATGGAGCACCAGGACCGCGCCGACGAGCTCGAGCGAGAGGCCGACGGCGCCGCGGAGGCGAGCGAGCGGCTCGAGGAAGACGTGGAGGAAGCGCGCTCCGACTGGGAGGCGAGGAAGTCCGACCAGAGCACGCCCGGCGCCGCCGATCCGGAGGCCACCGGCCCCCACCACCTCGAGGGTGACGACCCCGCCGCGGGGGAGTCGAAGCGCGACGAGCGGCAGGCCGAGGTGGAGGACGCAGCGCAGGCCGACGCCGAGCGCTCAGACGACTCCGAGACAGACTGAACAAAACGTCATTCGACCGCCCAACCTGCGGGCGGCGCGCGCGTTCCAATGGGCGAGAGGGAGTCTCGTTGGACGCCAACAACATCGAGGGTGCGCAGACGCGTCGTGAGGACCGCGTCGGCCCGGTCGGGCTCGCGATCGCCGCGGCGCGGGAGCTGCTCGACCTCGACGTCGTGTGCGTGAGCCGCCTGCTCGGCGGCGCCGAGCGCCGCTACCGACAGCCGGCGAACCTCGACAGCGCGATGCTGCCGGAGCACTCGGTCACGGTGCCGCTCGAATCGTCGACGGGCACGCTCTACGGCAGCCTCGTGTGCGTGAGCCGTGATGACGACCGTCCGCTCGACCAGCGCGACGCGCGCTTCCTGCACGTGATCGGCCGCCTGATCGGCGCCCAGATCGACCGCGACGAGCGCGATCTCGACCAGAAGCGCGGGCGCGCGGAGTCGGCTGGGCTACAGGCGCTGCTCGCGGCGGTCGACGCGCACGACAGCTACACCGGCGAGCACTCGCGCAGCGTCGTCGACCTGTCCGTGCGCGTCGCGCGCGAGCTCTCGCTGCGCCCGCGCGAGATTCAGCAGGTGGAGCAGGTCGCGCTGCTCCACGACGTCGGGAAGGTCGCGATCCCGGACTCGGTCCTTCTCAAGCCCGGGCCGCTCGACGACGAGGAGATGGAGATCGTCCGCCGCCACCCGGGCACGGGGGCGCGCATCGTCGGCTCGATCTCCGGCCTCGCCCACCTCGCTCCCGCGATCCGCGCCGGCCACGAGCGTTGGGACGGCCGCGGCTATCCCGATGGCCTGAGCGGCGAGTCGATCCCGGTCCCGAGCCGCATCACCGCCGTGTGCGACGCCTACGACGCGATGGTCTCGCGCCGTCCCTACCGCGAGCCGCTCGGGCCCAAGGCCGCGCTCGACGAGGTGCGCCGCCACACCGGGAGCCAGTTCTGCCCGCGCGCGGCGGGCGCGCTCGTGACCGTGATGCGCCGCTCGCCGGCGCCGCAAACGGTCGCCGCGGCCACGCGGGTCTCCTAGTCGCGCGGGCGGTACAGTCGCCGAGGTCGGCGACCGTACCAACGGATAGGCGCGTCCTCATGCAGACGAACGATCTGAGCAACGACCTCCTGCGCCGCCTCGCGGACTTCCACCCGACGGCCCCGTCCGGCGCGCAGGCCCCGCTGGTGCTGAGCCTGTTCCTCAACCTCGACCCGTCGCAGTTCGGGACGCAGCCCGCACGTGCGACCGAGATCAACTCGCTGCTCGACCAGGCCGACCGCACGACCCGCGAGGCCGGCGACCTGACGCACGACCAGCACAAGGCGCTGCGCGCCGACCTCGAGCGCGCGCGGCGGTTCTTCGAGGGCGCCGACTTCGAGGGCGCGCACGGACTCGCGCTCTACGTCTGCGGCCCGGCGGACCTGTTCGAGGCGATCAAGCTCCCGCGGCCGGTCGACACGCGCGCGTGCGTCAACGACTCCCCGTTCGTCGAGCCGCTCGCCGAGCTCGCGATGCGCGGCACCTGGGCCGTGCTCCTGGTCAACCGTCAGTCCGCCCGCATGTTCCGCGGGTCGCCCGACGGGCTCCAGGAGCTGCCGCCGATCGTGGACGAGGTCCACCGCCGGCACGACCAGGGCGGACTGTCGCAGGCGCGCTACCAGCGGAGCGTGGACAAGGAGGTGCAGGACCACCTGAAGCACGTCGCCGAGGTCGTCCTCCGCCGCTTCCGGCACTCGCCGTTCCAGCGCGTCCTGCTCGGCGGGCCCGAGGAGATCCTGTCCGACGTCGAGCAGCGACTCCACCCGTACGTGCGCGAGAAGATCGTCGGACACGTGAAGGTCGACGTGGAGAACACGAACGCCGAGGGGGTCCGCACCGCGGCGGCTCCGGCGATGGAGGAGATCGACCGCAAGCGGGAGCGCGAGGCGTTCGAGCGGCTCGAGGAGGCGATCGGCGCCGGCGGTCGCGGAACCGCGGGCCTCGACGAGACGATCGGCGCGCTGAACGAGCGTCGCGTCGAGACGCTGCTCGTGGTCGAGCACCTGGGCGCGCCCGGCGTGCACTGCCCGACCTGCGGCTGGGTCGGCGTGGAGGAGCTGTCGATCTGCCCGATCGACGGCGGTGAGCTTCGGCGCGAGGACGACGTGGTCGAGAGCGCGATCGAGCTCGCGATCCTTCAGTCGGCCGAGGTGCTGGTGGCGCGACACGAGCCCGAGGAGCTCGAGCGCCGCGGCGGCATGGCCGCGCTACTGCGCTTCTAGGTCAGCAGTACCAAGCCGGCTCGAGCCCGCGGCGCGGGGTACGAGCGCCGCGGGCCAAGCCGGCTCCTCCCGCTAGTAGCGACTGCCGAAGCGGCTTCCGAGGCCGTAGCCACCGCTTGGAATCCCGGCCAACAGGACCAGGATGGCGGCGACGATGCCGACGATGGCCGGTAGGCCGAGCGCCAGGCAGATCGCCCACACGAGCGCTGCAAACAGGACTGCGATGAGGACGCCAATCATTCTGACTCCTTCCCTCTATTTCCCAGAGCGGGCATCTGAATGCCCTGCTCCGATTGTTCCCTTAACTCAACGAGTCCAAGCCCTCCAGGTTGGGTTATCGCGCAATTGCGCTGTCACCGACGATGGAAGCGGGCGGTTTGCGGGAAACTAAGACGCATGCCCCGATCCATATGGACAGGCGCGATCAGCTTCGGGCTCGTCAACGTGCCCGTGAAGCTGTACAGCGCCGTCTCCAAGAAGAACGTCCGGTTCCACCAGCTCCACGAGTCCGACGGCGTGCGCATCCAGCAGAAGCGGGTCTGCCCGGCCGACGGCGAGGAGGTGCCCTGGGACGACATCGTCAAGGGCTACGAGATCAGCCCTGACCAGTACGTGGTCGTGACTCCCGAGGAGCTCGAGGCGCTCGACCCGAAGAAGACGAAGACGATCGACATCGAGGAGTTCGTCGACCTCGAGGAGATCGATCCGCTGTTCTACGACCACCCCTACTACCTGCTGCCCGGGCAGGGAGCCGCGAAGCCGTACAAGCTGCTCGCCGACGCGATGAAGGACGCGAACAAGGTGGCGATCGCGCGCGTGGTGATCCGCACCAAGGAGCAGCTCGTGGCGATCCGGCCGCACGGCGACATCCTCGCGATGGCGACGATGAACTTCGCCGACGAGGTCGTGGACCCCGACTCGTTCGACGAGGCGCCCGGCGACGACATCGACACGACGAAGCGCGAGCTGGACATGGCGCGCCAGCTGATCGCGAGCCTGACCTCGCAGTTCGAGCCGTCGAAGTACCACGACGAGTACCGCGAGGCGGTCCTCGGACTGATCGAGAAGAAGGCCGAGGGCCAGGAGGTCGTGCTTCAGCCGGCCGAGGAGCCCGAGCAGGTGCCCGACCTGATGGCGGCGCTCGAGGCGAGCCTCGCGGCCGCGAAGAAGGAAGGCGGCGGCGACAATGGCTCGTCCGGGAAGAAGAAGCCCGCGGCCAAGCGCGGCTCCGGGAGCCGCGCCAAGCCGAAGGCCAAGGCCAAGTCGAAGAGCTAGGTCAGCTCGCCCAGCTGTTGCTGCAGTAGGCCGACCTGCGCGCCGAGCGCGTCGCCTGTGAGCGCGGAGACGACACCGACCCCGTCGACGATCAGGTTCGCGCGCGTGACCTGACGCATGAACTCGTCGCTCCGCCGGACCTCGTCGAGCTTCCCGGCGTCGCCCTTCAGCAGCGCGAAACCGCCGAGGTCGCCGCCGTGCGGCGTCAGGAACACGACGTCGAGACTGTCGATCGAGCCGTCCTCCTTGAGCGAGTTCCAGTACGCGACGCTCTCGTTGAAGACCTGGAGCGCCTTCTCCTCGCGGCCTCGCACGGTCTGACTCCAGCCGATGAACAGCGCTTCTCCTGCCACGTCGTACCTCCTGTTCGTGTGAAGGCGACTCTAAAGGTGCGGCTACTCACGTAACGCGGCCGGCCGTCTGGGAACATCGTCCGCGATGGCCGCCGTGAGCAGCCTCCCGCCGGGCCCGCGGCTGCCGCGCTTCGTGCAGACGCTCGGATTCATCGTGGGCGCGCCGCGCTACCTGCGCTGGGCGCGCCGCAGGTACGGCGACGTGGTGACCATGAGCACGCTGTTCGACTCGCGCTTCGTGATGGTGTTCGAGCCGGAGCTCATCAAGCAGGTCTTCAAGGGCTCGCCGCACCAGCTTCGCGCGGGCGAGGCCAACGCGCTCCTCGGACCGATCCTCGGCGAGCGCTCGGTGCTCCTGCTCGACGGCGACGAGCACCTGCGGCAGCGGCGCCTGATGCTGCCGGCCTTCCACGGCCAGCGGATGAAGGCCTACGACGCGATCATGCGCGAGGCGACCGATCGCGAGATCGACGCGTGGCCGGTCGGCGAGGCGTTCGAGCTGATGCCGTCGATGCAGGCGCTCACCCTCGACGTGATCATGCGGGCGGTCTTCGGCGTGGCGGAAGGTCCGCGCTACGACCAGCTCCGGCAGGCGCTCCGCGACATGCTCGCGCCCATATCGCGGCCGATCGGCCTGCTCGTGTTGACCACGTCGCTGAGCCGCTTCCGCGGCAACGACTCGGTGCGCCGCTTCGAGGAGCAGCGCGCCCGCGTCGACGAGCTGATCTTCGACGAGATCGCGCGCCGCCGCGAGGTCTCGGACCTGGAGGAGCGCGAGGACGTGTTCTCCACGCTTCTCCTCGCGCGCGACGAGGACGGCGAGCCGATGACCGATCAGGAGATCCGCGACGAGCTGGTCACGCTCCTCGTAGCCGGGCACGAGACGACCGCCACGGCGCTCGCTTGGACGTTCGACCTGCTGCTGCACGACGAGCGCGCGCTGGCGAAGCTGCGCGACTCGCTGGAGGGCGGCGACGAGGACTACCTCGACGCGGTCGCGAAGGAGTCGCTGCGGGTGCGGCCGGTCATCGCGGGCATCGGCCGCAAGGTGCGCGGCGAGTCGTTCCAGCTCGGCGACCACACGATCCCGCCGGGGGTGGAGATCAACCCGTCGATCGCGATGGTCCACGCGCGCGCGGACCGCTATCCGCATCCGCGCGAGTTCCGGCCCGAGCGCTTCCTCGGCGAGTCGACGCCCGACACCTACACGTGGATCCCCTTCGGCGGCGGCGTCCGGCGCTGCATCGGAGCGAGCTTCGCGCTCTTCGAGATGCGCGTGGTGATCCGGCGTGTGCTGGAGCGCGCCGCGCTGGTCGCCATGGAACCCGAGCACGACCCGATCGAGCGCCGCGGGATCACGATGGTGCCGGGGCGCGGCGTGCCCGTCCGGCAGACCCGGGCGCCGCGCCCAGCGACGGCACCGATGGCCGAAGCGCAGCCGGTCTGAGAAGCAAAGGGTCCGTTTGGGGACCGTATGAGGTCCTCAAATGCACGCTTTGCTGCGCGGCGATGCTGGTCGCGGGATGTGGGGGCGACCGGAGCGACCGCCCGCCGCCGGGCCCCCCTCCAAAGCCCGAGCTGTTCGGGCGGGGGCCGCGCTACCACCCTCCGCCGCGCGGGACGAGGGCACGCGAGGGACGGCCAATCGGGGGGATGAGATGCGAGCGGCGCCCGCGCCCACGCCACCTCGCCCACCTCGAGATCTTCATCAAGGGCCGTGTGGTGCTGATCCCCGCGGGCATCGGGGTCTCCCCGAGGGGCTGCTCCTACCCGCTGCGCACTCGTGAGCCCACCGGTCTCGTCGAGGTCGCCGGCGGCGGCACCCTCGGCGACTTCTTCGCCGTCTGGGGACAGTCGCTGCCGCGCGGGGTGAAGGCGTTCGTGGGCAGGCAGCGGTTCCGCGGCAGGCCTGCCGAAATCCGGCTCGACCCCCACTCGGTGATCACCCTGGAGACGGGGCGTCTCGTCCCGCCGCATGCCAACTACGTGTTCCCGCCGTAGCTACGCTGCCGCCGTGCGCCGGGTGTGTGCAGCCGTCTGCGTCGTGGCCTTGATGGCTCCGGCCGTGGCGCGCGCCGACTCCGACCCGGCGAGCGACATCCTCCCGACGGTCGACGTCTTCTTCCCGTACCAGCCGAAGATGTCGGAGGCCGTGAAGGCCGACCTCCGCGGCGTGACCGACGCGGCCAAGAAGGCCGGCTATCCGATCAAGGTGGCGATCATCGCAACGCAGGCGGACCTGGGCGGCGTGCCGCAGCTGTTCGACCAGCCGGCGCGCTACGCGGGTTACCTCGGCCCCGAGATCGACTTCAACAAGAAGCAGCAGCGGCTGCTCGTGGTCATGCCGGGCGGGTTGGGCACCTACGAGGTCGGCCCGCAGGCGAGCAGGGCGATCGCGGGCGTGAAGGTGGGCGCCGGCGTCGACGCGATGGGCCGGACCGCGGTCGACGCGGTCCAGAGGATGGCGAAGGCCGACGGCCACCCGATCAAGGGGTTCAAGCCGAAGTCGGGGGGCTCGACCGGCGGCGGCGGGTCCACGGCGATCATCTTCGCCGTCCCGATCGCGCTCCTCGTGATCGGCCTCGCGGTCATGACGTACCGGCGCACGGACGCGACCGAAGACGAGGAAGAGGACGAAGAGGACCTGGCGTAGACCGCCTCAGTGCGCGTGCACGCCGAGGGTGAGCGACACGAGGCTCGCCATCGCCAGCGCGATCCCCACCACCGGACCGACGCGCGCGGCCGCCCGGATGGCCGACGGTCGCAGCTGCGGGAACCGAAGCAGGCCGACGACGATCGCCACGGTCACCTGCTCGTCGAGCGTGGCGAGCACGTCGAGCGGGCCGAGCGCCTCGGGCGTCCCCGCGTGCGGGCCGATCGGCAGCCCGGCCGTGCGCGAGACCAGCCAGAGCAGCGCGACCGCCGCGCTCCCCCATGCGCCCGCCGCAAGCAGCCTCGGCCCGGCGCCACGGTAGACCAGCGCGCCCCAGCTGACCTGCGCCGCGGCGAGCACGGCAAAGAAACCGCCGAAGAGCCAGAACTCGGCGACGTGCCCCACCGCGGCCACAGCGTGGATCAGCCCGGCGGCGATCGCGAGGACCGCGGCGTCGACCTCCAACTCGCGGCGCGCCCTAGTCGCGGTCACCGGTCCTCCTCTCCCTGCGCTTGTCGCGACGATCCCCGATGTACACCCACGCGAACAGCAGGAGCACCGGCCCCATGAAGATCGGCAGCGACACGTACCAGTGGCCGAGGTGGGCGAGCACGGTCACTGACGCACCGCCGAGAGCAACCAGAGCCCGAGGCTTGTGAAGCCGACCATCACCACGAGCATCGAGTATTGCGAGCGCGTGGCGTCGCGGACCCGCCTGTAGACCACCAGAGCGCGGTCGTGGGCGAGCATCAGGCCGCACACGTGCCCGATCACGAGCGCGACCACCTGCACGTACCAGATGGTCCTGCCCGAGAGGTACGTGAGGTCGATCGTGTTGTGAGCCGTGCCGAAGATGTCCGACCCGTTGCCGAGCGGGTCCGAGATCAGGTAGTCGATCCGCTGGCCGTAGAACGCGAGCAGCGAGAAGTAGTGCGCCATCGCGTACGCGAACGCGATCGGAACGAGCGTGTGCACGAAGCGCGCCGCCAGTTCCTGGCGCGTGTGGCCGCGGCCCACCGTCTCCATTCCGCGAATCCCGAGCCTGTAGATCAGCGTGACGAAGGACACGGCCACGACGAGCCCGAGCGTCTTGGCGACCTCGTCCGAATGGAGCGGGCTCAGCCCGAGGTTGCCGAACGCGTCGTTCAGATCCGGGCCGACCGACGCCCAGATCCCGCCGTTCAGGAAGCCGTCGAACGTGGTGATGCCGATCGCCACGCACAGGAGCGCCACGCTGCCCGCCACGACCGGCAGCGACGGAAGGCCCGACAGGGGCGGCCTCAGGTGGAGCACGCCGTCGCGCCGGTGGAAGACCGACAGCCGGGAGTAGAGGTTGTAGTAGACGGAGAAGCCGTCGCCGTTGTCGGCCCAGCGCTCGCTGCCGTATACCGCCATCGCCGCGAGCTGCACGAGGGCGAAGCCGACGCAGATCCAGCCGAGCGTCTGCGGCGTCTCCGGATACGCGAGCTCCAGCCAGCCGAAGCCGAGGATCGTGAGCGCCGCTGGCCAGCGCCCGAGCCACGCCGGATACTCCCGGCGCACCGGCGACGCGATCCCCGCCCGGCCGGCCGCCCAGCCCACGGCGCGGCCCGTGGCAAGCCACGGGTTGAACGAGCGGAAGACGTCGCCGAACAGCACGCTCACTACTACGAGTCCCACCCAGAACTGGATGTAGACGAAGTTGGGCGCGAGGTTCTTGGCCTCCTCCGGGCTGCCCGCGATGCCGGCGTA
>JAXDHW010000081.1:0-6714 GCA_034664365.1 Thermoleophilaceae bacterium | reverse complement strand
CGTGGAAGGGCGAGCACGTCGCGCTCGGCACCAACACCGACCCGTACCAGTGGGTCGAGGGGCGCTACAGGCTGATGCCCGGCATCTGGGAGGCGTTCCGGGACTTCGCCAACCCGTGCTCGGTGCTCACCAAGTCGCCGCTCGTCCTGCGCGACAAGGAGCTGCTCCTCCAGGTCGCGGAGCGGGCGCCGGTCACGGCCAGCTTCTCGGTCCCCACTCTCGACGAGAAGACGTGGCGCGCCACCGAGCCGCACACCCCCCACCCGCGCGCGCGACTCGAGGCGCTCGCGGAGCTCAACCGCATCGGCATCCCCACGGGGATCCTGATCGCCCCGCTGATGCCCGGCATCAACGACTCCCCGGAGCAGGTCGAGAAGATCGTCGAGATCGCCACGGAGGCGGGCGCGGTGAGCATCGGGGGCATCGCGCTGCACCTGCGCGGCGAGGTCCGCGACATCTTCATGGACTGGCTGCGCGCCCAGCGGCCCGACCTCGTGCCGCACTACGAGGAGCTCTACCGCAGCAGCGCGTACGCACCGAAGGAGGTTCAGGAGCGGGCGCGCAAGCTCGCGCGGGCGCCGGGCGGACCGGCCCGAGCGCGCCGCTTCCTGCGCGATCTCGAACGCGACGGCGAGGGCACGGGACACCTGCGCCGGCGAGGTCAGCGCACCGAGCTTCCACAGGCCCAGCCGCAGCCCGCGCAGCCGTCGCTCTTCTGACTAACGCGGCAGGGCGTACGCGGCCACGGCCGCGAAGTGCGCCGCGGCCGCCGCCACCACGAGCGCGTGGAAGACCTCGTGGTATCCGAACACGCCCGGTGCCGGGTTGGGCCGCCGCAGCGCATAGATCACCGCGCCCGCCGTGTAGAGAACACCGCCGAACGCGATCAAACCGACGCCGAGCACGCCCATCTCGCGGGCCATCTGCGGCATCGCGGCGACGGCCACCCACCCGAGCGCGACGTAGACGGCCGCGGTGACGGGCTTCGGCGCCCGGACCCAGAACAGGTTGAGCACCGTGCCGCCCAGCGCCCCCGCCCAGACGACGATCAGGAGCGTCTTGGCGAGCGTCCCGTGCAGCACGAGGAGCGCGAACGGCGTGTACGTGCCGGCGATCAGCACGAAGATCATCGAGTGGTCGAGCCGCCGCATCCACATCCGCGCGCGGGTCGGCCAGTCGCGACGGTGGTAGAGCGCGCTGGTGCCGAGCAGCCCGGCCACCGACAGCGCGTAGATCAGCGCCGCCAGCCGTGGCTTGCCCGCCGGCGCGAGCACGACCATCGCCGCGCCGAGCACCACCGCCACGAAGAACGCGTACTGGTGGATCACGCCCCGAAGCCGCGGCTTCGCAGGCTCGGGAATTGCCGCCGTTCCCGCCATCGCCGAAACGGTAGCGCCGCGCCACCGTAGGATCGGCCGCCGTGAGGATCTGGATCGACATGACCGCACCGGCGCACGTGCTCGTGTTCCGGCCCATCGTCGAGCTGCTCCGCTCGCAGGGGCACGAGGTCGAGTTGACGGCGCGCGACTACTCGCAGACCGTCGAGCTGCTCGCGATGCACGGGATGGAGGCGACCGTCCTCGGCCGCCACGGCGGCGCTAGCCGCGCCGAGAAGGCGATGGCCCTGGCACGCCGGACCCGCGCGATGCGCCGCTTCGGCGCCGGGCGCGACTTCGACCTTGCGCTGGCGCACGGCTCGAACGACCTCGCCATCGCCGCGGCGATGCTGCGAGTCCCCGCGGCGAACACATTCGACTACGAGTTCGCGGTGCAGCAGCACAACGTCGGCTGCCGCCTCGCCCGCCGCGTGATGGTCCCCGACCGGATCCCGCCGGAGCGCCTGCGGCGGTTCGGCGTCGGACCCGCCAAGCTGGTCCAGTACCCCGGCCTCAAGGAGGACTACTACCTCTTCGACTTCGAGCCCGACGCGGGGGTGCCCGACTCACTCGGCGTCGACCGCGACCGCATCGTGGTCGTGTTCCGCCCGCCCGCCGACGTCGCGCTCTACCACCGGATGCAGAACCCGCTGTTCCCGCGGGTCCTCGACCGGCTCGGACGCGACGACGGTGTGCACACCGTCGTCCTCCCGCGCACCGACGAGCAACGCGAGCACGTGCGCGGACTCGCACTCCCGTCCGTGATCGTCCCCGACGGCGCCGTCGACGCCCAGAGCCTGATCGCCCTGGCCGACCTCGTCATCTCCGCGGGCGGCACCATGAACCGCGAGGCGATCGCCCTCGGCACGCCCGTCTACACGAACTACGCGGGGCGCCTCGGTGGAGTCGACGAGGCGCTGATCGCCGAGGGCCGCCTGCGCCAGCTCCACGACCCCGCGGAGGTGGTGCTCGAGAAGCGCGACTCGGACCACGCCGTGGAGCGGCGCGACCCGCAGCTGCTGGTGGACATGTTCCTCGGCACGCCGCGGTAGGGACGCTGCAGCCGGAGGGGGAGGCGCCCTGCCGTCGAATCCCGAGGGCGACCTGTTCCTAGACTGGTCGCTCTGCATGGACCGGATGGCCAATGCCTAGCGTCGGCGACGGCATCCTCGGCTTCGGCCTCGCCCTCGTCATCGCGCTCCTGACCACCCCCGTGGTGAAGGCACTCGCGTGGCGGATCGGCGCGATCGACGAGCCGCGCGAGCGCGGGCTCCACCAGTTCCCCACTCCGCGCCTCGGCGGGCTCGCGATCCTCGTGGCGGTAGCGGTGGGGAGCCTGGTGCTCCTACCCCACTTCCACAAGACGCACGGCATCCTGATCGGCGCGTGCGTGATCGCGTTCGTCGGCGCCGCGGACGACCTGCTCGAGCTGAAGGCGGACTTCAAGCTCGTCGGGCAGCTGCTGGCCGCCGTGATTCCGGTCACCTTCGGCGTGAAGGTCACCAGCTTCACGCTGCCGTTCATCGGCCACGTCGGCCTCAGCCAGCCGCTCGCGTACGTGCTGACCATCCTCGGGCTCGTCGCGCTGATGAACATCGTGAACTTCATCGACGGCGTCGACGGCCTGGCGGCCGGCGTGTGCACGATCGCCGCGCTCACCTTCGCCACGATCGCCTTCTCGCAGAACCGCATCGAGACCCACGCCGCCGGCGTGCTCGCCCTGCTCGTCGCGGGCGCATCGCTCGGCTACCTGCGACACGGCTTCGCCCCCGCGTCGATCTTCCTCGGTGACTCGGGGTCGAACCTGCTCGGCTACCTGCTCGGCACGATCGTGGTGCAGGGCGCGCTCAAGACCAACGCCCTGGTCGGCCTGGCGTTCCCGCTCGTGGTGCTGGCCGTCCCGATCCTCGACTCGAGCTTCGTGGTCGCCAAGCGAATCAAGTACCGCCGGCCCGTCTACCAGGCCGACCGCTCGCACTTCCACCACCGCTTCGCGAACATCGGCTTCTCGCCGCGGCGGACGACGCTCTACCTCTACGGGTGGACGGTCGTGCTCGCGTGCTTGGCGCTGGCCCTGCGCTTCGTCCCGTACTCGGACCACCACGGGCACTTCGACACCAAGTGGGTGCTCGTGCTGGCCGCGTTCGGCATCGGTGCCCTCGCGGCGAGCGTCTACCTCGTGCTGGTGCTCGAGATCCTCAAGCTCAAGCGCTTCCGGCAGTTCCAGGCAAGGCGGGCGAGCACGCTGGCCGGCGAGCCCGAGCCATCCGAGGTCGACATCGACACGCGCGTGGCCCACGAGCTCGAGACGGGCGAGTTCGAGATCGTCCAGGTCCCGCCGCGCGAGTAGCCGCGCTCTCAGTCGTCGAGGTCGCGGAGCTGGTGTGCCGGGGTGAAGAAGCCGCGGTAGCCGAGCCCGGTCGCCAGCACTGACGACAGCGCCACGCTCCCGAGCAGCGCCCACAGCAGGATCAGCTGGAGCCGCACCGCGTCGAGCGGCCGCGCGCCCGCCAGCAGCATCCCGACCATCGTGCCGGGGAAGAAGACGACGCCGGTCGTCTTGGTGGAGTCGACCAGCGTGATCATCCCCGAGCGGAGGCTGCGCGTCACGATGTCGCGGACCGCCTCCCACGCCGTGGCGCCCAGCGCGAGCGTCGCCTCGATCCGAAGCGTCGAGCCGCGGATCTCGTCGGCCAGCCGGTTGAGCGACACCGCCGCGGCGGTCATCGCGTTCCCGATCACCATCCCGCCGACCGGCACGAGGTAGCGCGGGCGCGGGTCGAACACGCCGAGCGCGACCACGAGCCCGATCGTGACGATGGCGGCCGTGGCGAGCGCGAGCGCGATCGGCCGCAGCGCACCGGGCACCCCCTTGGCGCGACTGCGCGCCGTGATCGACCCGAACCCCACCATCACGGCCAGCAGGAGCACCACGAGCCAGAGGCTGTCCGAGTCGAAGATCGCCTGGATCACGTAGCCGACCGCGGTGAGCTGGAGGAACGAGCGCACCACCGCGACCGCGAGGTCGCGCTCGAGCTCGGCCCGGCGCCAGACCGACACGGCCGCCGCGATCGCCACGAGCACCAGGCTCGCGGCGACCTCGCCGACCGTGATGTGGATCGAGGTCGCGGCGATCACGCGGCGATCCTCCCCTCGCTCAGGTTCACGATCCGCGTCGCGAGCCGGTTCGCCTGCGCGCGGTCGTGCGTGACGATCACCATCGAGACGCCGGTGCGATCGCCGAGCTCGGCCAGCGTCGCCTCGACGCCGGTGCGCGTCCGCTCGTCGAGCGCCGAGGTGGGCTCGTCGAGCAGCAGCACCTCCGGCTCGAGAGCGAGCGCCCGGGCGAGCATCACCCGCTGCTGCTCTCCCACCGACAGCCGGCTCGCATCGCGGTCGCCGTAGCTCTCGTCGAGGCCGGCCAGCTCCAGTGGCCGTGCGACCCCCACCGCACGTCCCACGAGCGACGGCCCGAAGCGGATGTTGTCGGCCACGGTGCCCGGCAGCGGCGCCGGCAGCTGGGGCACCAGACAGGCCCGGCGGCGGAGCGCGCGCGGCTCGAGCGTGCGGACGTCGTCGCCGCGGAAGCGCACCGAGCCCGAGTCGGGATCCGCGAGCCGGTTGAGAAGCCGCAGGAGCGTGGACTTGCCCGCACCGGACGGGCCGAGCAGCGCCGTGGCGCCCGCACCCAGCCTGAGGTCGAGGCCGCGCAGGATTCGCACCCCGCCGCGCGAGGCGGAGACGTCACGGAGCTCGAAGAGCGACGGCCCGACCAGGGCTCCGACCGTACCAGTAGCGGATGGCCAAGGGGCGCCGGCGCTCCGAGGGGACGAGCGCCGACGCCCGGGCCATATGGGCGCCGGCGCTCCGAGGGGACGAGCGCCGATGCCCGGGGGGAAGCTTCTAGCCGTGTCCTCCCACGGTGTGGGCGAGCGCGTCGACCACGGCGGGGTCGAACTGGCTCCCGGACGCGGACACGACCTCGTGCAGCGCATCGCCCGGGTCCATCGCCTCGCGGTAGGGGCGATCGGCGGTCATCGCGGCGTAGGCGTCGCAGGCGCTGATGATCCGGCTCGCGAGGGGGATCCGCGCGCCGCTCAGCCCATCGGGGTAGCCCGCGCCGTCCCAGCGCTCGTGGTGGAAGCGGACGACTGCCGCCACCGCCTCGAGGCCGGGGATGCCGGCGAGCGTCTCGGCTCCCCACGCCGAGTGACAGCGGATGACCTCGTACTCGTTCTGGTCGAGCGGGCCCGGCTTGTGGAGGACGGCATCCGGAACTCGGATCTTGCCGACGTCGTGGAGCCGCGCCGCGAACTCGAGCTCGAGCAGCGAGGCCGGATCGAGCTGGAGCAGCCGGCCCACCATCAGCGCCAGCCTGACCACGTCCTCCGAGTGCGTTGCCGTGCGACGGTCGCGCAGGTCCATGGCGCAGGCGAGGGCCTCCACGTGCGCCTGCATCAGGTCGTCGAACTGATGGCTGCCGGTGGCGTGCTCGAGCGCGGCGGCCGCGAGGTCCGCGAGCTCGGTGAGGAGCTCGAGCTGCTCGTCCCCGAAGATCCCGTCGGGCGCGAGCGTGGCGGCCGACAGCGCGCCGCCGACCTGGCCGTTCCACTGGATCGGGACCGCTGCGCCGGCGCAGCCGCGCCCCGTGGAGCCGTCCGCGCCGCCGACCAGCTCGCTGTAGTCGGCCACGAGCATCGGCTCGCCGTGCGACAGGACCCGCGCCAGGCTGCCCTCGTCCGCGCCCACACGCGCGCCGACCAGGTCCCAGGGGAGGCCATGGCCCGCGGCCGCGATCACCAGGCGCGGATCGCGGCGGTCACGCACGAAGATGCACGACCACTCGACCCCCGCGATGCGGCACACCTGCTTGGCGAGGCGCTCGAGCACGAGCGCTCCGTAGCCACTCTGCTGGAGAGAAGTCGTGACCATCCTGGTCGATTGCGCGAACCGGCGCTTGTCCTGTGGGTTCTGCATGAGTCCCTGCCTCACGGAAGATCACCCTCTCCCGGTCGGCGAAAACTCGTACGGTTGTCCAGCCGCTTTCGCGGCCTCGTGCAGGTCTTCCTCCCGATGTGCGTTTGCGTCCCCACAGCGCCGGCCTGGTTGTTACCGACGTGCCTTCCCAGGGCGGGGGCAGCGTGTCTTTAAGCACAATGTTCCCCGCAAGATGCGACGAAAACTTGTTCACCTGCAAAAAGCTGCCCGCCGGAGGGGGCGGTCAGAGGCGATCGCGCAGGTCGGCCTGTGCGAGTGCGCCAGACCGCAGCACCCGGTAGTCGCCCGCGGCCTCGTAGGCGGTGAGATCGACGACCGTCGACGGCGTCCCCGGCAGCTC
>JAXDHW010000075.1:0-6665 GCA_034664365.1 Thermoleophilaceae bacterium | reverse complement strand
ACCTCCGCGAGGGCGAGCCGTGCCCGCGCTGCGGCCGCCCGATCCGCAAGATGCGAGCGGCGGGGCGGGGGACCTACGTGTGCGAGCGCTGCCAGCCGCGGCCGCGCGCGGTCCGGTCGTCCGCTCGTGGGGCAGATTCCCGCCAACTGCGGCAATAAAGGAAGGGTCCGAAGCGCACTCGTGCGAGGAGGCGCTACGCGGCAGCCACGAGCGACTGCAGAACCCCAGCCCGGTCCGCCTCGAGGAGCTCGCGGAAGCCGCCGATCGCGCGCTCGCCGACCACTATCTGGGGGAAGGTCATCTGTCCGGTCTGGGCGACGAGGTCGACCCGGCCCTGTGGATCCTTCGCCAGGTTGACCTCCTCGTAGGGCACGCCGCGGCTCTGGAGCAGGGCCTTCGCCTGGCGGCAGAAGCCGCACGGCTCGGTGGTGTAGAGGATCACCCGGGTCGCGTCCGCCATCTGCGAAAAAGTGTAGGAGTGCCCCCGACCTTCAAGACCGAGGCCGTCGTGCTGCGATCGATCCGCTACGGGGAGGCCGACCGCGTCCTCCACCTCTACAGCCGCGAGCGCGGCCGGATGAATGCGATCGCCAAGGGCGTCCGGCGCGTCAAGTCGCGCTTCGGCGGCCGGCTCGAGCCGCTCTTCCGCGTCCAACTGATCGCGCACGAGGGCCGCGGCGAGCTCGTCACGATCACTTCGGCGGAGACAGTCAACGCCCACCCGGGCCTGCGCGAGCGGCGCGACTCGCTCGAGCGCGCCACGCAGGCGTGCGACGCCGTGCTCCGGCTGCTCGATTCGCAGGAGCCCAACCCGGCCGCCTACAACCTCCTGTGCCACGAGCTCCAGCTCCTCGACCGCCAGCCCGAGGCCGCCACCCGCGGCCAGGCGCTGGCGTTCCGGCTCAAGCTCCTCCTCGCCGCGGGGTTCGCGCCGGAGCTCGGGGGCTGCGCGTCCTGCGGCGAGCGCGAGCACCTCGGCGGCTTCAGCGCGAGCGCCGGTGGCGTCGTCTGCGACGCCTGCGAGGCGGGCTCGTTCCCGCTCGACGAGGAGGCGCACACGTTTCTGGTGGGCGCGCTCGGCCGGCCGCTGGCCGAGCTTCCCAGCGCGTCGGACCGGGCACTCGGCCAGTCCGACCGGGCGATCGCGGAGACGATGGAGTACCACGCCCACGTCCGGCTTCGCCGGGTCGCCTGAACCGACCCCAACTAGACTCCGGCCCCCGATGGGGGACCCCGCCAAGCTGGTCTACGACTTCTCGGAGGGGTCGCGCGAGATGCGCGACCTGCTCGGCGGGAAGGGCGCCAACGTCGCCGAGATGACCCGCGTGCTGGGGCCCGACCGGGTCCCCGCCGGATTCACGATCACCACCGAGGCCTGCGTCGCCTACATGAAGGCGGACCGCAGCGAGCCCGAGGGGCTCGAGGAGCAGGTCGATCGGGCGCTCGCCCGCCTCGAGGACCACGCCGGCAAGCGGCTCGGCGCCCACGACGACCCGCTGCTCGTGTCCGTCCGCTCCGGCGCCCGCGAGTCGATGCCGGGCATGATGGACACCGTCCTCAACCTCGGGCTGAGCGACGATGCGGTGGAGGGCCTCGCCCGCGCCACGGGCAACGAGCGCTTCGCCTGGGACTCCTACCGCCGCTTCGTGCAGATGTTCGGGAACGTCTGCCGCGGCGTTCCGGGCGAGGCGATCGAGGACGCCATCAAGGCGCGCAAGCAGCACGCCGGAGTGAGGGACGACACTGAGCTGTCGGTCGACGACCTCAGGGCGCTGACCGACGACTTCAAGCGGCTCTACCGCGACCGCACCGGGGAGGACTTCCCCACGGACCCGCGCGAGCAGCTCCGCCAGGCGATCCGCGCGGTGTTCGACTCGTGGCTCGGCGACCGCGCCGTCGAGTACCGCCGGATCAACCGGATCCCGGACGAGTGGGGCACCGCGGTGAACGTCCAGCAGATGGTGTTCGGGAACTCGGGCGAGAACTCGTGCTCGGGTGTCGCCTTCTCCCGCGACGAGATCACCGGCGCGCAGGATCCCTCCGGCGACTTCCTCGTCAACGCGCAGGGGGAGGACGTGGTGTCAGGCGTTCGCACCCCGCGCGACCTCGGCGAGCTCCGCGACGCGATGCCCGCGGCGCACGAGCAGCTGATGGAGATCCTGCGCACGCTGGAGGCGCACTACAAGGACATGCAGGACACCGAGTTCACCGTGGAGGAGGGGCGCCTCTACATGCTCCAGACGCGCAGCGCCAAGCGCCCGGCCCAGGCGGCGGTGCGCTTCGCAGTCGACGCGGTGGAGGAGGGCCTCCTGACGCGCGAGGAGGCTCTTCGGACCATCGACCCCGACTCACTCGACGCCCTCCTGCACCCGACCTTCGGCCGCGGCGCCGACTACGAGGTGCTCGCGCGCGGGGTTGGCGCCTCGCCCGGCGCCGCCAAGGGCGAGATCGTCTTCACCGCGGGCGAGGCCGTCGAGGCGGCGGAGGCCGGGCGCGCGGTGGTGCTCGTGCGTCCGTTCACGGAGGCCGATGACGTGGCCGGGTTCTTCGCCGCGCGCGGCATCGTCACGTCGGAGGGCGGCAAGGCGAGCCACGCCGCGCTCGTGGCACGCGGCATGGGCCGGCCGGCGGTGTGCGGAGTGGGGGAGCTCGAGATCGACCTTGCGGAGAAGAGCGCCCGCGTGAACGGGACCGTGCTCAGGGAGGGCGACAGAATCGCGCTCGACGGCTCGCTCGGCGTGATCACGACCGACGACGTGCCGCTCGTCGATCCCGAGGTCGACGACAACTTCGAGACCGTGCTCGGCTGGGCGGACGAGCTGCGCAGGCTCGGAGTCCGCACCAACGCCGACACGCCCGAGGACGCGCGACGCGCGCGCGAGTTCGGCGCCGAGGGCATCGGCCTCTGCCGCACCGAGCACATGTTCATGGCCGCCGACCGCCAGCCGAAGATGCGGGCGATGATCATGGCCGAGACCGAGGAGCGTCGCCGCGCCGCGCTCGACGAGCTGCTCCCGCTCCAGCAGCAGGACTTCGAGGGCCTGTTCAAGGAGATGCGCGGGCTGCCGATCACGATCCGGCTGCTGGACCCGCCGCTCCACGAGTTCCTCCCGGATCCGGAGGAGATCGCGCAGGACGTCGAGCGCGCCCGCATCGAGGCGACCGACGACCTCGAGGACCTCGAGCACATGCTCGACCGGATCCACGCACTCGACGAGACCAACCCGATGCTCGGCACGCGCGGCGTCCGGCTCGGCATCCTGCACCCGGAGATCTACGAGATGCAGGTGAGGGCGATCGTCCGCGCCGCGAAGGCCGTGCGCGAGCGCACCGGCGAGGCCCCGCACCTCGAGATCATGATCCCGCTCGTGGCCTACGAGAAGGAGCTCCAGGTCGCGCGCAAGCTGGTCGAGCGCGTCTACGACGAGGAGGGCGCCCGCGGGCAGGTCGAGCTGTCGGTCGGCACGATGATCGAGCTCCCGCGCGCCTGCTTCGTGGCGGACCGGATCGCCACCGTCGCGGACTTCTTCTCGTTCGGCACGAACGACCTCACCCAGACGGCGCTCGGGTTCTCCCGCGACGACGTCGAGCGCGGCTTCCTGTCGAGCTACATGACCGAGCGGATCGTGGACCGCAGCCCGTTCGAGACGATCGACCGTCCCGGCGTCGGCTGGCTGGTACGGCTCGCGGCGTGGACCGGCCGCGAGGCCAAGCCGGACCTCAAGCTCGGCATCTGCGGCGAGCACGGCGGCGACCCGGAGTCGATCGCCTTCTTCGCGATGGCCGGCCTCGACTACGTGAGCTGCTCCCCGTTCCGCGTGCCGATCGCGCGCGTCGCCGCGGCGCAGGCCGCGCTCGAGTAGAGCGCCGCAACCGCGTTCGCGCGTATCATCCCGCGCGATGCGCAGGGTCCTGGCGGCACTCACTCTGGCGGTCGCGGGGGTTCTCGCGATCGCCGCAGTCGCGGGCGCGCACGTCGAGCGCACGGCGTACTGGCCCGATCCGAAGCCCGATCCCGCGGTGCACCCGGCCGCCGGCGGCGGGGTGCCCACACCGCGCTCGCTTGCCTCGGCGCTCAACAAGAAGCCGCCGGGCAAGACGCGGATCGTGTGCCAGAAGCGCTCGTACAAGCGGGCCAAGCGCGGGATCGCCGACGCCCGCAAGCACGGCTACGTGATCCGCCCGTCGCAGCCGCGGATCCGGATCAGCAAGCAGCGCGCACGCACGCTCCGCAACCTCAACCGGCAGCTCTTCAAGCGCTGCAAGTTCCACGAGATCCAGGCCGCGCTCACGGCCACGCGCAACAACGACCGCGTCGTGGTCATGCCGGGCATCTACACGGAGCCGACCTCGCGAAAGAAGCCGACCCAGGACCCGAAGTGCGCGCCCCTCAAGGAGGACGGCGACCACGGCTCGGGCGGCCTCTCGTACAAGTACCAGTTCACCTGCCCGAACGACCAGAGCCTGCTGGCGCTGCCGGGGCGCCTTCCCGGCAAGGGACAGGACCCGGCCCCGCGGGACAACCGCCACGGGATCCCCAACTCCGGCCGCTGCATCCGCTGCAACGTGCAGGTCGAGGGCTCTGGTGTGACGCCCGACGACACCATCGTGGACACCGGCGACTGGACCAAGCCGCGCGGGCCGAACGGCATCGGGTCGAAGAAGGACGTCGGCTTCAGGATCGACCGCGCCGACGGCTTCGTGCTGCGCAACATGAAGTTCCGCCACGCCGCCGAGCACGACGTCTACGTGATGGAGACGGACGGCTACCTGCTCGACCGCATGAAGTTCTATTACGCGGGGCAGTACGGCGAGCTCACGTTCGCCAACGACCACGGGATGGTCAAGAACTGCGAGGCGATCGGCAACGGCGACTCGGGCGTCTACCCCGGCGGCGCGGTCGACAGCGGTGAGCAGCGGCCGCCGGGCACGCCGTTCCGCCTCAACCAGGCGATCACGAAGTGCGACGTGCACCACAACACGCTCGGCTACTCGGGCACGATGGGCAACGCGACGCACGTCTACAACAACGACTTCTACGACAACAGCACGGCGATCGCCACGGACTCGTTCTACGCCGGCGGCCACCCCGGCTACGCCCAGGACTCGGCCACGTTCGAGAACAACCGGATCTACTCGAACAACTTCAACTCGTTCACCTCCGACTCGGACGTCGCGCCTGACGTGCCGGTGCCGGTGGGCGTGGGCATCCTGATCGCGGGCGGCAACAACAACCAGATCAAGGGGAACCGGATCTGGGACAACTGGCGCCGCGGCACGATGCTGATCGCCGTGCCCGACGCCGTGTCGGACAAGTACGACAGCGCCGAGACCACGTCGCACCGAAACCGGTACCACGACAACGTGATGGGCATCGCGCCGGGCGGCAAGCGGATGCCCAACGGGCTCGACTTCTGGTGGGACCAGCACCCGAGCAACACCAACAACTGCTGGTACCACAACGTCGGCGTCGATGGGACCGAGTCGAGCATCACGAGCGATCCGCCGCCGCCGATGCTGCCGTCGAACTGCCAGAACGTGAGCACCGGCGCGACCTACGCGGCCAAGGGGCCGGAGCTGGGCGGCTGCGCCGCGTCGATCGAGAACAACGAGTACAACGCCACGATCTGCCCGTGGTTCACGACCCCGCCGCCGCCGGGCTCCGGCAGCCAGGCCGCCGCGCTCGGCACGGCCGCCGGCGCCGAGGCCGGCAAGAACCTGCCGAAGATGTGCGACATGCTGCCCGGCAACACCCTCTCGTGCGAGCCGTTCCGAGGGATCCGGCCGTAGGGCTGGCGCCCGGGGCCGCGGTCCCCGTCCCCTCGGCGGGACCGCTCCGCGCGCGCCTGCCGCGACGGCTGCTGCTCGCCCTGGTGGCACTCGCCGCGACCGCGGGTGTGGCGGCCGGGATCTACGCGCTCACCGATACGGGCGCGGTCGAGCGCAGCGCGCCGGCGGCCGGACCCGTGCTGCTGGCGGGCAAGCCGCTCCAGTCGGCCAACTGCACCGCCTGGTGGACGGCCGGCGCGGCCGAGCAGGGCGCCGCCGTCGCGGCTCTGACTCGCTCGATCGGCGGGCCGACCCCCTACGGGCCCGGCACGACGCTTCCGGCCGCCCGCGTTCACCGGCTGTTCGACCGGGTCTGCACGCCCACGTTCGCGAGCCACTTCCTGCTCTACGAGATCTACATCCGCGCCGCCGGCATGAAGTCGCTCGGGGACTGACCCGCCGCGCAGGCTGGGACAATCCGTCCCATGTCCGCCACAGCCTCAGCCGCCGCGTTCAGGGAGCGGATCGAAGCGCTCGAGGAGCGCGAGCTGTCGCCGCCGGCCGCTCGCTCCTATCCCGCGCGGCGCGCCGCGGCGGAGGAGGACTCGCCGCTCCGCACCCCGTTCCAGCGCGACCGCGACCGGATCGTCCACTCCAAGGCGTTCCGCCGCCTCAAGCACAAGACGCAGGTGTTCATCTCGCCGGAGGGCGACCACTACCGCACGCGGCTCACGCACACGCTCGAGGCCGCGGGCATCGCCCGCACCGTTGCCCGGGCGCTCGCGCTCAACGAGGACCTCACGGAGGCGATCGCGCTCGGGCACGACCTCGGTCACCCGCCGTTCGGGCACATCGGCGAGGCCGTGCTCGACGCCTGCTTGCAGGAGCGCTTCGGC
>JAXDHW010000036.1:0-4557 GCA_034664365.1 Thermoleophilaceae bacterium | reverse complement strand
CGAAGCGACCGGTCGAGCTCCTCGTCGGGGCCGGCGGCGCCGGCGGTCTGGAGCCGCTCGACGCCCGGCGTGCGGATGCCGCCCGTCACCGCGCCGCCCTGAGCGCCGCGGCGATGAGGTCCTCGGGCGTCTCGCCGGCCGCCGCGTCCAGGAGCTGGTCGGCCTCGACGGGCGCGAAGCCGAGTCCGAGCAGGCCCTCGCGCGCGAGCGTGTGCGGGTCCTCGGAGGCCGTCACCTGGATCGCGTCCGACACCGCCTCCCCCGCCACCTTCTCGCGCAGCTCCACGATGATCCGCTCGGCGGTGCGCTTGCCGATGCCGGGCGTGGCCTGGAAGCGCGCGGCGTCGCCGGCTGCCATGGCGTTTCTGAGCTCGCGCGGGCTCCCGCCGGACAGGACCGCGAGCGCGACCTTCGGCCCGACGCCCTGGACGCCGACGAGCATCAGGAAGAGCTCGCGCTCCTCCTCGGCGGAGAAGCCGTAGAGGTGCATGCCGTCGTCGCGCAGCACGAGGTGGGAGTGGAGCAGGGCGTCCTCGCCGGCGGCGGGCACGCTCTTCAGCGTGTGCGCCGAAACCGCCAGGCGGTAGCCGACGCCGCCGCACTCGACCACGACGTGATCGGGCCGCCGCACGGTGACCTGGCCGCGGACCGAGGCGATCACGCGAGCCCCACGGCGGTCCGGATGGCCGCGCCGTTGGCGTGGCAGATGGCGACGGCGAGCGCGTCGGCCGCGTGGTCGGGCTCGGGCGGCTCGGGCAACCCGAGCAGGCTGCCGACCATCCGCTGCACCTGGTCCTTCTCCGCCCGTCCGGAGCCGCACACCGCCTGCTTGACAGCCTGCGGTGTGTACGAGTAGCACGGCACGCCGGCCATGCCGGCCGAGAGCATGGCGACGCCGCGAGCCTGTCCGACGGAGAAGGCAGTGCGCGCGTTCTGGCCGAAGAAGAGGTCCTCGATCGCCATCGCCTCCGGCTCGTGCTCGGAGATCAGGTCGGCCACGGCGGCGTGGATGCGCGCGAGACGCCGCTCGAGCGGCTCGCTGGCCGAGGTCTCGATCACGCCGCCGTCGAGCGCCGCGAGCGTGCGCCCGCGGGCTAGGACCACCCCGTAGCCCGTGTTCGCGGCACCGGGATCTATGCCGATCACGACCACCATCGGAGTGATTCTGCGGGGAGGCTCGGACGCCTGCCCCGGGACGGCTAGCGCCTGGCGGGGGGCTTCATCACGCGAAGCCAGACCTTGCCCTGGCGGAGGCCGGGACGGCGCGCGGTGGCGCGGCGGGTGCCGGCGCGATCGGAGCGGAACGTGATGACCACTCGACCGTCCCTGCCGGTCGTGCCGCGCCTGGTGCCGATGCGAACGGTGGCGCCGTCGACCGGACCGAAGCTGCCGGCCGCGCGCGCGGTCGCTCGGAAGTGGAGCTTGGTCCGCTTGTCATAGGGCACGTGGTCGGGCCTCACGGTGAGGTGGATCTTCGACGGCCTGGCGGGCGGTCCCACCGGGCCCTTCGGGCCGCCCGGCGCGGCGGTCTTCGGCACGAAGTGGAGGACCGTGCCGTTGGCGAACCCGTAGGTCGGCTGGCCCTTCGTGTTGTAGGGCTGGATCAGCCAGTGGAGGACGCCGCCGAGGCCGGCGAAGACGTCGAGGCCCTCGGACTCTCCCACCACGCCCGGCTTCTCGATCTCGAGGCGGCGCGCGCCGGTCGCGACGTCGATCGACCAGACCTGGAACCTGTCGGGGTCGTCGCCGCCCGCGACGTACAGCCGGCCGCCGTAGAAGATCGCGCCGGTGATACCGCTCGGCGGCTTGGCGTTCGGCAGCTTCCGCACCGCCTTGATCGGGGCGGCCGCCGGCTGAGCGTGGGCGAGCGCGATGTCGTCCATCGAATAGGCGAGGAGGTCGTCGTGGCTCTGCGTCCAGACGAGCTTCCCGTCGGGCGAGACGGCAACCCACATCACCTTCGGGATCTCGGCCGGGTCGAGCTTGACGTAGTAGCGCCAGGCGAGCGTGTTCGGGTCCGCGACGCCAATCGAGCCGTTGTTGCAGGGGTTGTTCTTGTCCTCCTGGCTCGGCGCGGACCCCGGGTAGTAGCACTCGGTCGGCAGGAGGATGCGACCGCCCTCGCGGGCGTCCCAGGCGATGTCGCCGATGTGGTTGTAGCGCTCGCGCGCGAAGACGTCGGGCGGGAAGACGTCGTCGTTGCGTGCCTGTTCGTTCAGGTTCGGGTCGGTCCGGTAGAGGCCGGTGTAGATCCCGTTGAAGAAGAGCCGGCGGGCGGGGTCGGACGCGACGCCCTGGTAGTACTCGAGCGGGACGGTGGAGCGGCCGGTCTCCTTCCAGCGGCCGGGGTCCTTGGCGGCGGCCGGCGCCGCGAGGGCGACGGCCAGCGCGACGGCCCCGACGACGGGCCGGCTACGCCGCCGCAACCCGCTCCAGCACGGCGGCGTCCACGTCGAAGTTCGCATGGACGGCGTTCACGTCGTCGTGCTCCTCGAGAGCCTCGATCAGGCGCATCAGGCCGGCGACCTGCGACTCCTCGACCTCGACGCGGTTGGTCGGGCGCATGGTGAGCTCGGCGGAGTCGATCGGGATGCCGGCCTGTTCCAGCGCCTCGCGCACGGCCTGGAGATCGGCGGGCGCGGTCACGACCTCGTAGACATCGTCGTCCACGGCCACGTCCTCGGCGCCGGCGTCGATCGCCACGATCAGGTCGTCCTCCGAGGCGCCCGCCGAGTTCACGAGGATCACGCCCTTCTTCTCGAACACCCAGGCGACGGAGCCGGGCTCCCCCAGGCTCCCACCGCTCGAAGCGAAGGCGTGGCGCACCTCGGACCCCGTGCGGTTGCGGTTGTCGGTCAGAGCCTCGACGAGGATCGCCACCCCTCCCGGCCCGTAGCCCTCGTACAGGACCGCCTCGATCGCGTCGGCATCGGTATCGGCCCCGGTGCCCTTCGCGATTGCGCGCTCGATGTTCTGCTTCGGCATCGCCGCGTCCCTGGCCTTCTGGATCGCGGTGGCCAGCGCCGCGTTGCCGGCCGGATCGCCCCCGCCCTCGCGGGCGGCCACCTGAATGGCCCGAGCGAGCTTCGTGAACTCGGCACCGCGGCGCGCGTCCGTGACGGCCTTCTTGTGCTTGATCGACGCCCACTTGGAGTGACCGGACATTCGCTCACGTCTAGGTCCGGGCCCGGAGCGGGTGTAGGGTCGGCTTCACATGGGGACGCGGCGCGGACGCGCGACACTGGCCACGGCCGCTTGCCTCGGCGCGGGCCTCGTCGCGGCGGCTCCGGCCGCTGCGGTCGACTGCCCGACGTTCAAGGCGGCCGTCGAGTCCGCCAGCGACGGGCAGGTGATCACGCTCGACGCCGGGCTGACGTGCCACGACACCTACCTGTTGCCCGGCGGCAAGGACCCACTTTCGGTCACGATCCGGGGAGCCGGGACGGGCGCGACGCTCGACGGGACGGGCAAGAGCACGCGGATCATGACCGCCACGCCGGACCCGGACAAGCAGACTCACCTGACCCTGCGCAACCTCACGTTCCGCGACGGCACCGTGGCCGGTGCGGGCGGGGGCGCGCTGGACCTCGAGGGTGTCGACGTGACCGCGACCCTCGACCACGACCGCTTCTTCGGCAACTCGGCAACCGGCAGCGCCGGCCGAGGCGGCGCGGTGAACATCGCGTCGAACGGGCCGACGTCGCCGATCACCGTGATCAAGTCCACCTTCGGCGACGGAACGGCCGCCCACGCGAACACCGCGGACACCGGCGGAGCGCTGGCGATCTCCAGTTACAGCGGGACCTCGGTCACGCTGACGGGCAACATCTTCGCCGGCAACTCGGCCGCCAGGTCCGCGGGCGGGGCGCTCGTGACGGTGTCGGGCGCGGGCGCGAAGCTGGCCATGGTCGACAACGTGGTCGCGCAGAACACGGCGCACGAGCTGGGGGGCGGCGCGCTGGTCTTCTTCGCGACCTCGATGACCCTGGTTCGCAACACGTTCAGCGCGAACCGAATCGCCGCGACGTCGGTCAGCGAGGCCCTCGGCGGCGGCGGCATCATCAGCGGGGACGCGACCGCGCCGCTCACCCAGCAGGGCAACCGCTTCGCCCGCAACCGGATCACTCGGGGAGGACAGACGAACCTACATGTTGGCGGCGGCGGCGAGTGGATCGACGCCGTGACCCTGACGAGCCGGAACGACCGTTTCACCGCCAACTCGATTCCGGCCGGATCGGGCACCGGGGACGCCGAGGGCGGTGGGCTCGGGATCGAGGGCTGTCCGAATCCCCCGTCGCCTGCGCCGCTCAAGGCGCGGCTCCAGAACGCGGTCGTGGCGGCCAACACGGGAGCGGTCAACACGAGGGGCGCCGGCGTGTACGCGGGCGGCTGTGGTTCCGGCCCGCTTGCCATGACGGTCCTCGACTCCACGATCACGGGCAACACCACGAGCGGCGGTGGGGCCACCAGCGGCCTGTCCGGCGGACCCGACGACAAGCTCACCCTGCGCAACTCGATCGTCGCCGGCAGCTTCGGCGGCCCGGCGAACCTGACCGG
>JAXDHW010000031.1:0-3912 GCA_034664365.1 Thermoleophilaceae bacterium | reverse complement strand
GCAAGGATCGCGCTGCCGCGGCCCGGCGAGGCGATCGAGGAGGAGCCGGAGGCCGTGTCGCCGGTCGTCGCCGAGCTGATGGAGAAGCTTCAGGAGATCGCCCTCCTCGAGGACGAGGACAGGGCGTCGGAACTGGACGCCATGCGACTGCCGGAGCCCGAGCCCATGCAGGAGGACCCCCAGGTGGCGGCCCTTCAGGGCGAGGTCGAGATGCTGCGCATACGGCTCGAGCAGGTCACGCGCGAGCTCGCGTTGGAGCGCGAGCGCCGCCGGACCGTCGAGGCGGACCTGCGTGGCCGGGCCGCGGTGGAGAGCGACCTTCGAAACGCGATCGCGACGCAGGAGGCCGAGCTCGCGTCCGCCCTGGCGCAGGCCACCCAGCGCGAGCGCCAGGCGGAGCGCCGCCGCGATGTCATCGTTCCCGCCGAGAACGGCGACCGTCCGGAGCCCGGCCGCTCGAACGGCGCGGACGAGGACTTCCTGGCCCGTCTCGAGCGCGCCCGCCGCGCCAGCGAAACCGCCGTCGGCTAGCTAGTTAACCGTCAGGCGGAAGAACTTCGGCGGCAGCTCGCGGTTGCCCGACTGGTCCGTCGCACGCACGCGGATCCGCCAGCTGCCCTTGGGCAGTGTCGCGGGGAAGCGGAAGCCGATCCGCCACTTCTTGCCGCCCTTCGCCCTGCGCAGGATCGGGTTGCGGCAGTTGCGCCACGACTTGGTGAGCGTCCCGCGCTTCGTGAGGAAGCGGCAGTTGTTGGCGGTGGTCTTGTCGTCGCCGCGGATCTTCGCCACGCTCACGTCCACGCGCTTGACGCGACCCGTGCCCGGGATCAGGTTGGCGCTGATGCAGCCCTTGTCGCTCGCGCCGCCGCGCACCGTCAGCACCTGGTTGCGCAGGGTCACGGCGTTCTTCGAGCGATAGTGCGAGAGGGGCGGGGTCCTGTCGGGGCAGCCGCCGGGGAAGAGCGGCTTGGCGCGGCTCGGTCCGCAGAGGGTGTCCCCGCTCGTCAGCTTCGAGACCCACGTGCCGGGGTTGTTCCCGGCGATCTTCTTCCCGCCGCTGGCGTCCGGGTCGTCGGGCGTGTCGACCGCCGGCCAGACCGTCTCGGCCCGGCAGCGGTGGTCGGCCACGAGGCCCCAGACGTCGGGGGAGCGCCCGCAGGCGAGCCCGTTGATGATCCCGGCGATCGGCGTGCCGCTGGTGCAGGCGCCCATCAGGTCGCTGGCCGTGCCGGTGTCGGTCGGCACCTTGGAGATCTGCTTCTCCACCACCTTGGGCTTCGAGCTCAGCGCGCTTCTCGTCATCGACGCGAACATGTGCCAGACCGGCTTCTTGCCGGGTCGCTTCTGGCCGCGCCAGTACTGCGTCATCAGCCGGCCGGGGTCGCCCGCCTGCATGTGCACGAGCACGTTGCCGGGCGCCTTCTTGTCGGCGGCGACGAGCGTGCGCGCGTCGGACCACTTGAAGTTGCCGCCCTTCGCCGGCCGGGCCCACTTGTACTTGACCCCGGCGCCGCTGTAGTCGGGGTACTCGCGGCCGAGCGGTCCCTCGGGGTAGGCGACGTAGACGTTGCCGGCCCTGTCGAGCCCGCCCGAGGCCACCTGCATCGACACGATCTGACCCGTCTCGGCGTCGTCGACCGCGAGCGAGTTGGTCCAGGTCTGCCCGCCGTCGGTCGACTGCGCGAGCCAAACGCGCGTGGCCGCGACGATGTTGAACTCGAACGGCTGGCCGGTGGCGATCGTGCCGCAGCCGCCGATGTCGGTGCCGGCCACGGGCGACGCGCGCGTCGTGAACTCGGCGTACACGGTCCCGTCGTGCTGGTTCACCCAGATCGCGCTCGGGCCACCGGAGTCGGCGCACTGGAGGTCGGTGTAGGCGTCCGAGCCGGGGAGCGTCGTGGGCACGGGCACGCCGAAGCTCTCGCCGCCGTCGGTGGACTTCGCGACGAACATGTTGTGGTTGGCCTGACCCGACGCGAGGTTGTGGAAGAGCAGGTACACCACCGGCTTCTTCGAGCCCGGCTCGGGCGGGCCGTAGGCGAACCACTGGCGGTCCTGGTCGGCCACCTGCGTGCTTCCGGTCGACGCCGTCCAGTGCTTCCCGCGGTCGTCGGACCACGAGGTGGGGAAGTTGATGCCGGCGTCGTCGAGCTCGCTCGCGAGCAGGCGGCCGGTGGGCATCGCGAGGATGTCGACGTCGGGCGTGGCGGCGGTCTGTCCCGCGGGGAGGCCCGACGTCGCCTTCCAGTGGAGGCCGTCCTTCGAGCCGAGCACGATCGCGGCTCCGTCCGAGGCGTGGCGGTTCGTGACCACCCAGCTCCAGCCGTCGGGGCCGACGGCGTTGCGCGGCTCCGCCCAGGGCAGCCCGCCGTCGCCGGGGATGCGCTGCACCTTCACGTTCTTGAAGTGGAGCTTTGGCGCGGCCTGCGCCGTGGCCACCGCCGCGAGCGCGGCCAGGGCCGCGAGGAGGAGCGCTGCAAACCGCTTCACCGCCGGGATGCTACCCCCACGATCGCCTCGGCGAGGCCGATCCGGCGTCAGGGAACGAACCTGCCGCTGTTGCGCGCGTCGTGCCGGAACGACGGCCAGCCGCCCCGCGCGCGCGGGCGTGCGGGTGTGTCCCACACGTAGAGGAAGCCGTCGCGCGTCACGGCCACGACCTCGGCCCGGTGGTCGCCGTCGACGTCACCAACCGCGGGCGAGGCGAGGAGCCAGCCGCCGGTGTCCTTCGGCCAGCCCTTCGCGTCCTCGCCGTCCTCGCGAAACGCGTGCAGGACGTTGCCCGACGAGCCGGCGAGCACCTCGGCCGCGCCGTCGCCGTCCACGTCCGCGACCGCCGGGGCGGTGGGGATCTGCCAGCCCTCGATCGGGATCGGGTAGGAGGGAAGCCACGCGCCGCTCGCCGCGTCCCAGCCCCCGACCAGGTGGTCGAAGTGGACGCGCGTGGCGGGCGACGACTGCGCCGCGGCGAGCCGCGAGTCCACGACGCCGCCGAACAGCCGCAGCGGACCGCCGCGCCGGATGCGGCCGAAGGCGGTGTTGGCGCCGAGCGCCAGCACACCGGGCGTGCTCGACTTCGACCCCGCGCCCGTGCCGGCGTACTCGAAGCGGCTCTGCCCGCCGGCGCCGCCGAGGCGGCTGCCATCGCCGCCGAACAGCTCCGGTTCGCCCGTGAACGAGGCGACCGCCACCTCGTCGCGGCCGTCGCCGTCGACGTCGGCCAGCGACGGGGAGTCCGGCACGCCCTGGCCCGCGAGCGGTATCGAGTTGACCGCGATGCCCGGCACGGCGACCGGCCAGCCCGGCAGCGGCTTGCCCTTCGCGCTGAACGCGTAGGCGCGGCCGCTCATGTTCGGTGACGAGCCGTACGCCTCGGCGGTGCCCTCGACGACGTCCGGGGAATGGTCGCCATTCAGGTCGCCGATCGCGGGCGAGGAGAGGATCTTCTCGGGGTCGCCGCCCGCGGCGGTGTCGCGCGCGAGGACGGGCCAGCCGGGTAGCGCGCGGGCGTTCCCCCTCAGCGCGTAGATGCGCTGGTCGGCCGCGCCGAAGACGATGTCGTGCCTGCCGTCGTGGTCGAGGTCCGCCAGCGCCGGACTCGCGTAGATCGCCGCGTCGAGGCGCCCGTCCGCCGCTGGGCGGTGGAGCCGGATGTGGAACGGGAAGCCGTGGAGCGGCCGCCCGCGCGCGGTCCATGCGTACACGCGGCCGTCGAGCCCGGCGGCCACGACCTCCGGCCGCTGCCCGCCCGCCACGTTCCCGACCGCCGCGCTACCCACGAACCCCGAGCGCACGGTGCCGATCCGCCGCGCGGCGGCGCGCGACCCGGGGGTCGGCCGCATCGAGCGCGGCCACCCGCGGAGCTCGCGGCCGCTCCTGCCGTCCCACGCGTGCACCTGCCCGCCGCCGGTG
>JAXDHW010000018.1:0-2667 GCA_034664365.1 Thermoleophilaceae bacterium | reverse complement strand
CGCAAGGGCGAGTTCCTCGTGTTCGACCCGCCCGCCGACGATGCGCCCGACCAGATCCTGTTGCCCGTGCCCACCAAGCGCACGAAGGGGATGCTGGTGTTCCCCACCGTCGACGGCATGGTCGTCGCGGGGCCGACGGCGGTGGATGGGAGCGACAAGTCGGACTGGTCCGTTCGCCCCGAGGCGCGCGATGAGATAGTCCGCAGCGTGACTCCGATTTGGCCCGCGGCAGAGGGTCTCGAGCCCGTGGCGGCGTACGCCGGCCTGCGGCCGGCCGGCCGGGGCGTGAACTACGTCATCGGGCCATCGGCCGTCGATCCGCGGCTCGTCAACGTGGCGGCGATCAGGTCGACCGGGCTGACAGCCTCGCTGGGGATCGCCGAGCGGGTCTGCTCGCTGCTCGAGCTCGGCCCGGAGCGTCCCCTCATCGCCGGCGCCGCACCCGAGCTGCCCGAGCCCTGGTGGCGGCGCACGGCGCGGTACCGCGCGGCGGCATGACCCGCCTGCTCGGCATCGACGAGGGCACCTCGGCCGTCAAGGCGATCCTCTTCGACGAGGATCTGCGCCCGCTGGCGGAGGCGCGGCGCGAGAAGGCGCTCGTCCACCCCCGGCCCGGTTGGGTCGAGCAGGATCCCGAGGAGGTGCTCGGGGCGGTCGTGAGCGCGGTCGGCGAGCTGCTCGACGGTGCGGACGGCGACGACGTGGTCGCCGGCCTGGACCATCAGGGCGAGTCGGTGCTCGCCTGGGATGCGGAGACCGGCGGTGCGCTCACGCCGATCGTCACGTGGCAGGACAAGCGCTCGCAGGAGGTGCTCGACCGCCTCGAGGCGGACGGCGTGGCCGACGAGGTGCGCGAGCTGAGCCGCATGCCACTCGATCCGTACTTCTCCGCCGGCAAGCTGGCGTGGCTGCTCGAAAACGACGAGACGGTGGCGGCTGCGCGCGAGCGCGGGGTGCTGCGCCTCGGAACGGTCGACGCGTTCCTCTGCGATCGGCTCGGCGCGGGCTACGCGACGGATCCGGCGACCGCGTCGCGGACTCAGCTCGGCGCGCCGGCCTGGGACGCGCGGCTGCTCGAGATCTTCGGTGTGCCCGAGGATGCCTTGCCGCCGATCGTCGACTCGGTCGGGGAGATCGGGACGCTCAGTCACGAGTCGTGGCCGCGCGAGCTGCCGCTGCGGGCGCGCTGCCCCGACCAGCAGGCGGCGCTGGCGGGAGCCGGCTGCGTCGTGCCGGGCCGGACCAAGGCCACCTACGGGACCGGCGTGTTCGTGCTCGCGCACGTGGGGGATGCGGCGCCGTCCGGCTCCGGCGGACTTCTGCCGACGATCGCGTGGAGCGTCGACGGCCGGGTTGAGTGGGCGCTCGACGGCGGCGTCTTCACCGCCGGCGCGCTGCTCGAGTGGCTCTCCCGGGACCTCGGCCTGGCCGCGGATCCGCCGGCTCTCGCGGCCGCGGCCGCCGCGGTCGACGATGCCGCGGGCGTGCGGGTCCTGCCGGCGCTGGCGGGCGTCGGGGCTCCGTGGTGGCGGCCCGCGGCGCGCGGGGTGATCGCCGGCCTGACCGCGGGCGTGCGCCCCGGCCACGTGGCCCGCGCGGCGCTCGAATCGATCGCCTGGCGGGTGGCCGACGTGGTCGAGGCCGTCGGCGAGCACGCGCCCGTTGACGTGCTGCGCGTGGACGGCGGCCTCACCCGCGACGCGCTGCTCCTGCGGCTCCAGGCCGACGCCGCAGGAGTGCCGGTCGAGCGCGGTGCCGTGGACGCGACTGCCGCCGGAGCCGCCGCTCTCGCCGCGGTGGGCGCCGGCCTGTGGCCGTCCACCGCGTCGATCGCCGAGCGCATCCCGGTCGGCGAGCGGGTCGAGCCGGAGCGCGACGCCGCCTGGCGCGACGGCGAGCGGGCCGCCTGGCGCGCATTCGTCGAGCGCGCCGTCGAACTCTGACCCGGCGGCCCTATGTTCAGTCGCGCATGGCCACGCGCGAGGACATCCGCAACGTCGCGATCATCGCCCACGTCGACCACGGGAAGACGACGCTGGTCGACGCGATGCTGCGCCAGTCGGGCGTGTTCGCCGCGCACGAGCATCTGACCGACCGGGTGATGGACTCGATGGACCAGGAGCGCGAGCGCGGCATCACGATCCTGGCCAAGACCGCCTCCGTGCGCTACGGCGACGTGAAGCTCAACATCGTCGACACGCCGGGGCACGCCGACTTCGGCGGCGAGGTCGAGCGCGGGCTGACGATGGTCGACGGCGTGCTCCTGCTCGTGGACGCCTCCGAGGGCCCGCTCCCGCAGACCCGCTTCGTGCTCCGCAAGGCGCTCGAGCGCGAGCTGCCGGTGGTGCTCGTGGTCAACAAGGTCGACCGCCCCGACTCGCGCGCGAACGAGGTGGTCGACGAGGTCTACGCGCTCTTCCTCGACCTCGACGCCACCGACGCCCAGATCGAGTTCCCGATCGTCTACGCGAGCGCGAAGGCCGGCTGGGCGTCGCTCGACGCGGACTCGGACGGCGGCAACCTCAAGCCGCTCTTCGACCTGCTCGTCGAGCACATCCCGGCGCCCGAACACGACGAGGGCGCGCCGCTCCAGGCGCTCGTCACCAACCTCGACGCCTCCCCGTACGTGGGCCGCCTCGCGCTGTGCCGCGTGCACAACGGCTTCCT
>JAXDHW010000004.1:0-3779 GCA_034664365.1 Thermoleophilaceae bacterium | reverse complement strand
CCCGAGGTCGCCGACGTGCTCATCGAGGCCTACAAGGGCCAGCCCAGCCCCGTCTGATCGACCTCTAACCTCACGCGGCGTGGACCCGCTGATCATCCTGTTCGGCTTCTGCGTGGGCATCCTCGTGGGGCTCACCGGCGTCGGCGGCGGATCGCTGATGACGCCCGTGCTGATCCTGGTCTTCGGCTTCAAGCCGGTGACCGCGATCGGCACCGACATCGCCTACGGGGCCGTCACCAAGACGGTCGGTGGCTGGCGGCACTTCCGCCAGCACACCGTCAACCAGTCGCTGTCCACGTGGATGGCGTTCGGCTCGGTGCCGGCGGCCATCGCCGGCGTCGTCGGCCTGAAGGCCCTGGAGAACGCGACCGGCAAGTCGTTCGACAGCACCGTGCTCACCGTCGTCGCCGGGGCGCTCATGTTCACCGGCGCATCGGTGCTTGCGCGCGCCCTGTTCCTGCCCAAGCTGGTGGAGCGCGAGCGCGAGATACTCGTTCTCGAGCGGCGCCACAAGATCTCCGCGGTGGCGCTGGGGGCGTCGGTCGGGTTCGTGCTGGGCATCTCGTCGGCGGGCAGCGGCTCGCTGATCGCGGTCGGGCTGATCATGCTCTTCCGACTGGCGCCGCGGCAGGTCGTGGGGACGGACGTCTTTCACGCCGCGATCCTCCTGTGGGCCGCGGCGATCGCCCACATCGTCGCCGGCAACGTGGACTTCGCGCTGGCCGGCACGATCCTGATCGGGTCGATCCCCGGGGTCTGGATCGGGAGCCAGTGGTCCCTCAGGACGCCGGTGGCCACGCTGCGCACTGGCCTCGGCGTGATCCTCGTCGGAGCGAGCCTCGGCCTGCTGTCGAAGGCCGGGGTGGACATCCCCGCGATCGTGCTCGCGGCGGTCCCGCTGCTCCTGCTCGTGTTGGTGGCCACGCCGCCGATCCGCCGCTGGCTGCGGCCCGTACAGCCGCCGCCCCCCGCACCCGCGCCCGAGCGCTAGAACGACGCCCGGATAGGCTTCCGCGCCGATGTTCTCCAAGGTCCTGGTCGCCAACCGCGGCGAGATAGCGATTCGCGTCTTCAGGACGCTCGAGGAGCTCGGAATCGGCACGGTCGCCGTGTACTCCGAGCCCGATCGCGACGCCCCGCACGCGCGGCGCGCGGACGAGGCCTACCTGGTCGGCCCGGGCCCGGCGAACGAGAGCTACCTCGTGGTCGAGAAGATCGTCGACGCGGCGAAGAAGGCGGGCGCAGAGGCGATCCACCCGGGCTACGGCTTCCTCGCCGAGAACGCCGCGTTCGCGCGCGCGTGCGCGGAAGCGGACATCGTCTTCATCGGGCCACCGCCGGAGGCGATCGAGGCGATGGGCTCGAAGACGCGCGCACGCGAGCTGATGAAGAAGGCCGGCGTGCCGATCGTGCCGGGCACGACGGACGCGGTCGACACGGTCGAGGACGCGGCGCGGATCGTGGACGAGGCGATCGGCTACCCGGTGGCGATCAAGGCGGCGGGCGGCGGCGGCGGCAAGGGCTTCCGCGTGGCGCTCGAAGCCGACGAGCTCGAGAAGGCGTTCGAGGGCGCCGCGCGCGAGGGCGAGAAGTTCTTCTCCGATCCCACCGTCTACATCGAGCGCTACCTGCCCGACCCGCGGCACGTCGAGGTGCAGGTGCTGGCCGACTCGAAGGGCAACGTGATCCACCTCGGCGAGCGCGACTGCTCGGTGCAGCGCCGCCACCAGAAGCTGATCGAGGAGAGTCCAGCGCCCGCCGTGGACGAGGAGATGCGCGAGCGCATCGGCAAGATCGGCACCGAGGCCGCGCTCGCGGTGGGCTATCGCTCGGCCGGCACGATCGAGGGGCTGCTCGCGGACGGCGAGTACTTCTTCCTCGAGATGAACACGCGCGTGCAGGTGGAGCACTGCGTGACCGAGATGACGACCGGCGTGGACATCGTCCGGGAGCAGATCCGGATCGCGGCCGGCGAGGAGCTGTCGCTCACGCAGGACGACGTGCGGCTCGAGGGCCATGCGATCGAGTGCCGGATCAACGCCGAGGACGCGTCGAAGAACTTCGCGCCGGCGCCGGGCGGAATCGAGTCGTACCGCGAGCCGAGCGGCCCGGGCGTGCGGGTCGACTCCGGCGTAGAGGCGGGCTCGGAGATCACGCCGCTGTACGACCCGATGGTCGCCAAGCTGATCGTCTGGGACGTGGACCGCGACAGTGCCACGCGGCGGATGATCCGCGCGCTCGGCGAGTTCGAGCTCGAGGGCGTGCGATCGCTCATCCCGTTCCACATCGGACTGCTCGCCACCGAGCAGTGGCAGAACGGTGAGACCTGCCGCGACCTGATCGAGGACAAGGACTGGCTCAAGCAGTTCGCCCAGCCCAAGCCCGAGGCCGGCGGCGACGACGAGGAGCCGCAGGTCGAGCGCAGCTACGCGGTCGAGGTCTCGGGCCGGCGCTTCGACGTGAAGGTCATCGGCGCGGCGCCATCCGGGGACGGTGCCGGGTCCGCGGCAGTGGCGGGTGCGGCCAAGTCGGCGCCGCGGCGGCGGGAGCGCGGCGGCAACACGGCCGGCGCGGCCGGCGAGATCCTCTCGCCCCTCCAGGGCACCGTCCTGCGCGTGGCGGTGGAGAAGGGCGCCGAGGTCGAGGCGGGTGCGCTCGTCTGCGTGATCGAGGCGATGAAGATGGAGAACGAGATCACCGCTCCCGCGGCCGGCAAGGTCGAGGAGCTCAACGTCACCGAGGGCGCCTCGGTGGGGAGCGGCGACACCATCGCGGTCATCAAGTAGCCGCCGCCAGGGCGCTGACATGCTTGGGCGCGTGCGCCGCTCCCGCCGCCTGGTCCCGCTCGTCCTCGCCACCACCGCCACGCAGGCGAGCATCGTCGTGCTCGCGCCCATCATCGTCGCGGTCGGCCACGACCTGCACCAGTCGGTCAGCGCGATCGGCCAGGCGCGCACCCTCCTGGCCGGCACCGCGGCCCTGGCGTCGCTGCGGATCGGCCGCTCGATCGACAGGCTGGGCGTTCGTCCTGCGATTCTGCGCGGAGCGCTGCTTGCGCTCGCCGGGCTCGCGCTCACGGCCGCGGCGCCCAACCTGGGCGTGTTCTATGCCGGGCACGCACTGGTCGGGCTCGGGGTGGCGTTCCTGCTCTCGGCCGGGTTCGCGGGAGCGGGCGCCTGGTTCGACGCGGGCGACTCGGCCTGGGCCCTCGGCTTCGTCGTGGGCTCGCAGTCGATTCCCTGGGTCCTCGGCAATCCGCTGGTCGGGCTGCTCACGGACGCCGTCTCCTGGCGGCTCGCCTATGCCGTGCCGGGGGCGTTCGTGCTCGCGGCGCTCGTGGCCGGCTTCCTCGCGCCGCGCGAGCGACGCGCCCCGGCGACCGAGGGCGAGCCGGCCGGCGTGGGGCAGGTGCTGGCCGATCCCTCCGCCCGCCGCTGGGCCATCGCCGAGCTCGTGGCCTACTCGGTCTGGACCGCGGAGCTGACCTACCTCGGCGCGTTCTACATCAAGCAGTACGGCGTGGGCGAGTCGGTGGTGGGCCTGCTGCTGGCGGCCGGCTCGTCCGCGTTCCTGATCGCCACACTCAGCACCGACCGGATCGTTCGCAGGGTCGGCGCACGGCGGCCGGTGGTCGTCGCCGGCGCACTCGCGATGGGCGGCTTCGCGGCGGTGATCTTCAACGTCACGCCGTCGGTCGGGTTCACCGTCGTCCTGTTCTTCGTGATGGCCCTGTGCGGCGGGCTGCGGGCGACGAGCTCGAGCGCGCTGGCCCTCTCGCA
>JAXDHW010000358.1:0-2960 GCA_034664365.1 Thermoleophilaceae bacterium | reverse complement strand
AGAGTAACACTCCGGACGGACGAACCAATGGGGGCTGAAGTGGATGCAAGACCGACGAAGCAGCATGTCCTCCTGCTGGGCGCGAGCGGTCGCACGGGGCGGCTACTGGTCGATCAGGGGCTTGAGCGCGGCTATGTGATCACTGCTCTGGTTCGCGACCCCGACAAGCTGGACGCGAAGGACGACCGTCTGAGGGTGGTCACCGGTGGGGCGACCGACCCAGCGGCGGTGGACGAGGCCATGGAGGGCCAGGACGCCGTCCTCTGCGCGCTCGGGCCGACGTCACCCGCGGCGCTCGTCAGATGCAACCTGATGCGCGCAAGCGTGGGCGCCCTCGTTCCCTCGATGACCCGGCGCGGGGTCGACCGGCTCGTGATGCTCTCCGCGCTGGGCGTAGGAGCCAGCGCCCCCTACTCGCCTCCGCTGTTGCGGATCGCCTTCCGGACGATGCTCCGTCAGGTCGGTAAGGACAAGGCGGCCGCCGAGAGGCAGCTGCGCGCGAGTGAGATCGATTGGACGGTCGTGTATCCGCCGTCGTTGACCGACGGCCCCCTCACGGGTAGATACGAGTCCGGCCAGGACCTCGAGCTGAAGGGGCTCCCGAAGATCAGTCGCGCCGACGTGGCCGAGTTCATGCTCTCCCAGTTGGAGCAGACGGCCTACAGCCGGAAGATCGCAGTGGTCTCTGCCTGACGAGAGGCGTGGGGCACACGCGCCGGCCTGTCCGCCACGCGTGCGATGCTCGAAGCGAGCGAATGACGGCGCCGACCCCGTTCAGCTGGAACCGCGCCGTGGTCACCGGCGGGCGCGGCTTCGTCGGGGGCGCGCTCGTGGAGGGGCTCCGCCGGCTGGGCAAGGAGGTGGTCGTCTTCGACCGTGGCGGGCCCGGCCGCCCGCCGCTGCCGGACGGTGTGACTGCGGTTCACGGCGACCTCCGCGACGCGAGCGCGGTGACCGGCGCCTTCGCGGGCGCGGACGTGGTGTTCCACCTCGCGGCCAACGCCAGCGGGACCTTCTCGATCGCCCACCCGCGCACCGACTTCGAGATCAACGCGCTCGGCACGGTCAACGTGGCCGAGGCCGTGCTCGCGGCGGGTGTCCGGCGGCTCGTGCACGTGTCGTCGGCCTCGGTCTACGGCGCGCCGAGCAGGGTGCCCTGCCACGAGGACGACCCCACGATCCCGATCCTTCCGTACGGGGCGTCGAAGCACGCGGGCGAGACCTTCGTTCGCGCCATGCACGCGAGCCACGACCTGCCCGTGGTCGCCGGGCGGCCGTTCTGCATCTACGGGCCGGGCGAGGACCCGGTCCGGGCGGAGGTGGAGGTCTCGCGCTTCCTGCGCTGGCACCTGCGCGGGGAGCCGATTCGGGTGCTCGGCGACGCCGACGGCAAGCGGCGCGACTTCGTGAGCGTGCACGACGTGGTGGCGGCGCTGGTCACGATGGCCGACCGCGGGACCCCCGGCGACGTCATGAACATCGGAAGCAGCACCGACGTGTCGCTCACCGAGCTGCTCGAGCTGATCGGCGCCGCCACCGGTCGCGAGCCGGAGATCGAGCAGGTCGAGTCGGACAGCCCGGACACCTACCCGCTGATCGCCGATACGCAGCGCCTGCGTTCGCTCGGCTGGGAGCCGCGCGTGACACTCGAGGCCGGGATCGCCGAGCTCGTGCCTCTGCTCGAGGCCGACCCCAGGCTTCCGGTCGTGGACAGTACGCTCCGGGTCGAGCAGCTGCGCTCGCCCCCGCCCGACTTCGACTGGGCCGCCGCGAGCTGACCGCCGGACACTCACTCACGACTTGACCGCACGCCTACGCCGCTGGCTCCGGACGCCGCCGTCCCCGCTCCCGCCGGCCCCGCGCCTTCCGCTGTGGGCCGCCGGCGCGGCGGTCGCCGTTCTCACGGCGCTGCAGATGTTCCGCCGCCCCACGGCGCCGCCGGTCTGGGACTCGCTCATCGCCGAGGACGGGAAGATCTTCCTCACACAGGCGCTCGCGCAGCCGCTGTCCGACAACCTCGCGACCTCGTACCAGGGCTACCTGCACACGGCGCCGCGACTGATCGCGAAGGTCGCCACGTGGTTCCCGCTCGAGGACGCGGCGCTCGTGATGTCGCTCGCGTTCGCGCTCGTCGTCGCGTTCCTGTCGGTCTACGTGTTCGAGGCGAGCGCGGCGTGGATCGCGTCGCCGCTGCTCCGCGCCGTGCTGGCACTGGCGATCCCGTTCATCCCCGTGACGGCCTGGCAGATGGCCGGCACCGTGTCCAACCTCCACTGGTACCTGCTCTACGGCGCGTTCTGGGCGATCGTCTGCCCCTGGCGCACGCGCGGGTGGCTCGTCGCGTCCACGGCCTTGGTTCTCCTCGCAGTTCTCAGCGATCCGCTCGTCGCCGTGTTCCTGCCGATCGCCGTGGTGCTCGCCGTGCGCGCCCGCGACTGGCGCGCCTGGGTGGCGCCCGGCAGCATCGTCTTCGGGATCCTCGTCACGCTCGCGCTGCGCGACGAGGGCACCACGGCGATCAGCGGCTCCGACTACGGCGTGCTGCCGCGGGTCTTCGCCGACCGCGTGACGAGCTCTCTGCTCGTCGGCGACCGCCACCTGAAGGACATACTCGGCGAGACCAGCGGCTCGCCGTTCGCGTGGGCCTCGCTCGCCTTCGTGGTGCTCGCGATCGGCGTCGGCCTCTGGCGCCTCCGCGGGCGGCGCGCATGGCTGCTCGCCGGGGGCGCCGCGCTGTCGGTCGGCTTCTTCGCGGTCGCCGGATTCGCGCGCGGGACCTCGATCTGGGACTCCGATCGCCCGTGGGTGCTCCTCGGCACGCGCTACGTGTACCTGCCGGTGCTGTTCCTGCTCACCGCCCTGCTGGCCGCGGTCGACCGGGACGCGCCGGGACGTTGGCGGCCACGTGCACTCGAGCTGGTGGCGGCCGGGCTGGCCGTCGCGTCGATGGCCGTGGGATA